>CBINGT010000204.1:0-6719 GCA_966250245.1 uncultured Anaerolineae bacterium | reverse complement strand
ACGCCTTCTCGCAAATGCTCGTCGCGGCGAGGCGGGGCGACGCGAAGGCTAAACACGTCTTGCACGACGCAGCCATCGCCCTCGCACGGGGACTTGGTAACGCGGTCAGCCTGCTGAACCCCGAGCGGATCATCCTCGGCGGCCGGTTCGTTGCATCAGGCGACTTGTTGCTCGACACGCTCCGCCGGGCGCTCGGCACGTACACGCTGGGCGAGTTCGCGCGGGGCATCGAGATTCGTGCCGCCGAACTCGGCGCCGATGCTTCGTTCTGCGGCATGGCCGCGTATGTCCGTGACCGATTGTTCGCATACCCCTCCGTTGGCGCCACGATCGATGCTCCAACCGCTTTGACCGAGGTTGCATGAGCTTCCGCATCCGAAAGATGACCGCCCGCATCGTCGATCATCGGCAGCAGTTCGCTAAAAAACTGCCCCGGAACTGCCACCGTTCGCGCTTTGCCTGGTGGAAACCCGTTGAACTGCTGCATGTTCCCGCGCCCCTGTTCCTCGCCAACCGCTAGAAGCTAGCGAGATCGACGCCGGTCCGGTTGAGGTTCGAGAACTGGGTGAGTTCCTTGCGGAAGAAGAGCGTAACTGTACCGGTCGGGCCGTTGCGGTGCTTGGCGACTAGGATATCGGCCTGATTCGGGCGGTCGGTGTTCTCGTTGTACATCTCTTCGCGGTAGATGAACATCACGACGTCCGCGTCTTGCTCGATGGAGCCGCTTTCTCTCAGGTCCGAGAGCTGCGGGCGCTTGTCCTGGCGCTGCTCGACCGCGCGCGAAAGCTGCGCCGCGGCCAGCACCGGGACGTTGAGCTCGCGGGCAAGCTGCTTGAGCTGGCGCGAGATGAAGCTGATTTCCTGCACGCGGTTTTCAACGCGCCCCGTGCCGGAGTTCATAAGCTGCAGGTAGTCGATGATGATCAGGTCGAGGCCGTGCTCGCTGTAGAGGCGGCGGCACTTGGTCCGCATCTGGATCGGAGATTGCGCCGGAGTGTCGTCCAGGAAAATGCGGACGTTGCTCAGGCTGCCGGTCGCCTCGACGAACAGCGTCCACTCGCGCTCGTCCAGCTTGCCGAGGCGCAGATTCTGCGTGCTGATGCCTGTCTCCGACGAAATGAGCCGCTGCACAATCTGCTCGTTGCTCATTTCCATGCTGAAGATCGCTACGCGGGCGCGGGCGCGGGCCGCGTTGAGCGCCACGCTCAACAGCCACGAGGTCTTGCCCATACCGGGACGCCCCGCAACGATGATCAGGTCCGACTTTTGCAGCCCGCCGAGCAGCCGGTCGAGGTCCACGAAGCCGGACGGCACGCCGAGCGGCTCACCGCGATGCTCGTAGAGGTGTTCGATCCGGTCATAGTACTCGCTGATGGCGATGTTGATCGGCACGATCTCTTTGCGCAGGCGCCGCTCAGTGACCGAAAAGAGCGACGCTTCGGCGCGGTCGATCACCTCGTTGATGTCGGCGCTTTCCTCGTGGGCAAGCTGCGCGATCTCGCTAGCGGCGGATAGCAACCGCCGCCGGATCGCCGCGCGCTCGACAATGCGGCCGTACGCTTCGGCGTAGATCGATGCGGGCGTGTGGTTGATGAGGTAGGTGATGTAGGCCGCGCCGCCGATGTCGTCCAGACGGCCCTGCTGGCGCAGTTCTTCGACGACGGTGACATAGTCGATTTGTTCGTTGCGCTCGTGCAAGCGGAGAATCGCTTCCCACACCCAACTGTTGCGCACGATGAAAAAGTCGTCGGGCTGCAGGAAGGACGCGACCTCAAACAGCGAGTCCGAGTTGAGCAGCACCGAGCCGAGCACGGCTTCCTCAGCCTCGACACTATGCGGCGCCATCCGGTCGGGTGGCAGAATGGTCGAATCGGGCTGCACGTTAATCTACCTTTGGTTGCTGTGCGGTAAATCCGGCTAATGTGGTAAAAACGGGGCCGCTCTAACCGAAGAAGCCCCGTTGATTGGCTGGGTTGGTCGGTTCCGGCTAGTCTTCTTCGTCCGGATCGAGATCGTCTAAATCAAGCGACTCGACAAAATCCTTGAAAATGCCGAGGCCTTCGTCGCTCTCGGTTTTTTCAGCGGCTTCTTCGGTGTCCACGTCTTCATCCGGGTAGATCGCGGCGCGATCCATGACGCTCTCTTCGACGTAGATCGGCACGTCGAGCCGGACGGCCAGCGCGATCGCGTCGCTGGGGCGCGAGTCGATTTCCTGAGTGCGCCCGTCGCGTTCGACGACAATCCGCGCAAAGAAGGTGTCGTTGCGCAGGTCGTTGACCACGATGTGGTGCACGTGCCCGCCCAACTCTGTGATGACCGACTTGAGCAGGTCATGGGTCAGCGGGCGCTCGACGTCTACTTTCTGGAGCTTGACGGCGATCGCTTCCGCTTCAAAGGGGCCGATAAAAATTGGAAGATAGCGTCCGCTCTTGTTGTCTTTCAGAATCACCACGCGAAGCTGAGACATCAAGCTGACGCGGATGCTATCAATATGAACCTCGATCATGGAGAATATCCTGAACCGCTCAAGTGCTCCAATACGAGTGCCGGTCTGAAGTCTAGGCCGATTATATCATCAAGTCCCGCGTGCAACCAAAGCTATACGCGGCGATTTTTCATTCGCCGTCCGGCGCTTCCATAATCGCATCGGCGGACGCGATCTCGCCGGGCAGGGGCGGGGCGGTTGGGTCGAACGTGCGCGCCGCGTCGTGGCTGATCATCGTGATCTTGCCGTCGATAAACGCGCCTTCTTCAGTCGCGATCGCGGTCGCGGTAATGTCGCCCCACACGCGCCCGGTCCGCAGAAGCTGGACCTTCTTCCCGCTGACGTTGCCGCGCACCGCTCCGGCGATGGCGACATTCTTCGCGTGAATGTCGGCGGTGATCTTGGCCGTCTCGCCGACCAGCACGTTCCCTTCGATTTCGAGCGTGCCCTCGAACGTCCCGTCGAGGCGCACGTTCGCCTGACATTTCAGGTCGCCGTACAGGGTGGAGCTGGCGCCGAGCACCGTCTCAAATCCGACCTGCTGGCGCGCGACCGGCTGAACCGGGGTCCCGGCGTCTTCCTCGCTCTCTTGCTTACGCCCACTGAAGATCGACATCGCTGCTTTCTCTCGTCTGCGCGTGAACGAACTGTCACTCGAACTATACTCGCGCAGACGGCAGGCGTCAAAGTGCGCGGGATGGCCGGTGGCAACTTCAGGCGGCGGATCGGTGCGAAACGCGCGCCGGGATGAACCGGGCTACTGCTGCGAGAGATCGACCTCGGCGCTGCGGGGCGTGGAGCGCTTGCGGCGCATATCCCGCAGGCGATAGCCGACAAACACCACCACCAGTACGATCAGGACTACGGCTGTCGCTTTCTCGTACCGGTCCACAATGTCGAGAATTTCTTCCCAGTTCTCGCCGAGCAGCACGCCCGCATAGCCGAGGATGCCAGACCAGATCGCGGTCCCCATCGTAGTGAAGAGAAGGAACTTTGGCATGCTCATGCGCTGCATCCCGGCGGGCAGGGAGATCAGGCTCCGGATGATCGGGATCAGGCGGCCGACGAAGATGATGATCTCGCCATAGCGATCGAAGACGTTCAGCGCGCGGTCGAGGTCGTCCTCGCTCAGCAGGAAGTACTTTCCCCAACGGCGGATGAAGCGCCGGACCACCCGCTCGTTCGACCACAATCCGATGTAGTAGATCACCAGCGCACCGAGCACGGAGCCGAGCGTCCCGGCGAGGATGATGCCGGGCAGCGAAAAGCGTCCGTCCACCACCAGGAACCCGGCGAACGGCATGACGACTTCGGATGGGATGGGGGGAAAGAGGTTTTCGACGAGCATCACGAAGGTAATGCCGGGATACCCCATAGCGGAGATGATCTGTTCGATCCAAATGCGGATCTGGTCGAGGATTTCGGCCATAGTACTGCCCTGTGTGATTTGTCCGGCTGCGCGCCGGTCCGGATGCAAACGCCCGCGAAGTGTACCATAAGAGGCGCGGGGCGTACAGCCACCGCATTCTCTCAGGGCAAATGCGGCTCGCCCGGAAAGCGCCAATTTCGCGCGACCTGATTGACATCCGCTGCAAACTGATATACAGTGAATGGGAACGTTCCCCATAAAATCTTTGAGGTTTGCAGTAGTGGCGAAACGGCCCACGATCAAGGATGTTGCGCGACTGGCTGGCGTGTCCAAGACGACCGTTGCTCGTGTCGTCAACCGCGAAGACCACCGCGTCAGCGCCGAGACACGAGAGCGGGTGCTGCAAGCGATTGAGATGCTCGGCTACGAGCGGAACGTGATCGCTAGCAGCCTGCGCACCAATCAGACGTTCATCGTCGCGCTCTCGATCCCAGACATCATGAACCCTTTCTGGCCGGAAGTCGCGCGGGGCGTGCAGGATACGCTTGAGGCGCACGGCTACACGATCGCGCTGCTCAACAGCGATTGGGACGCTGAGCGCGAGGCCAACCATCTGCAGACCGTCCGCCGCAACCACTTTGACGGACTAATTCTCAACCCGATCCGCATCACGAACGCCGAGCTGCGCGCGCTCAAAACGCCTACCGTCCTGCTCGGTTCGGGCGATGACTACCCGGATTTTGACTCGATCGGTAGCGACTCCGCGGGAGCGGTCACGATCGCACTGGAGCATCTTATCGGCCTCGGGCACACGCGGATCGGGCTGATCGCGGGCATTTCCCAGCGGCGCGCGCCGGACACGCGCTATTTCTGCTATTTGGAAACGCACCAACGCCACGGCCTGCCGCTTGACCCCGCTCTTGTGATCCGCTGCCCGTACTCGCAAGCAGAAGGTGCGGCAGCCATGCGGCGGCTCATGGCGCTGGACCAGCCGCCAACGGCAGTGCTCGCCGGAAATGACCTGCTCGCGATTGGGGCGCTGCTCGCCATGCGCGAGGATGGCGTGTCTGTGCCGGACGATGTGTCGCTCGTAGGGATTGACGATATCGACGCCAGCCGCGCGACTACGCCGCCACTGACCACCGTCGCCAAGCCGAAATATGAGATCGGCGTCCAGGCCGCGAACCTGTTGTTGGAGCGGATGGGCGGCAACCAAGCGCAGACTCCACGCCATGTCGTGCTGGCCGGTGAGTTGAAAATCCGCGCCACGACTGCGCCATGCAAGGAGACTATTTCTGGAGATGCTTAGGGAACGTTCCCATTTATATAGATCGCTGCCGAAAGGATAGATTGATGCGGACGCGCGACGATCTGCTGCAGGACAAAGAACTGTATGTCGCCAAGGCGACCGGTTGTCTGGTCGGGCTGGCCGTCGGCGACGCTATGGGCGACCTCGGGCGCAGCGCTGAGTATCGGAGCCGGTACGGGATCATCACCAACCTGTATCCCGGCGCTAAAAGCACCGACGACACCGAGTTTGGGTTGCTGACGGCGCGGGCATTGCTCGACTGCGGCGGCAACCTGACGTCTGAAGCAGTTCTCGCAGCGTGGCAGCGGTACATCATCGATCAGGGCGGCGTCTTCGAGCGGGCGGGAAAGCCGCTCTACGGGGCGGTAGAGAACATCCGGCGTGGAATGACACCACCCCTTTCCGGCCGGGACAATGTGCAGCACAACGACGATGGCGCGGCGATGCGCGTCGCCCCGATCGGCGTGTTCTGCGCGGGCGATCCAGAGCGGGCAGCGGAGCTGGCGCGGATCGACGCAGAGATCAGCCACTACACCGATGGCGTGTGGGCGGCGCAGGCGGTTGCGGCAGCGGTCGCGGTCGCGATGGTGGATTATTCGACGAGTGCGATCCTCGACACGGCCCGCGCGCAAATCCCTGACGATAGCTGGCTGGGGCGGTCGTTCGACCGTGCAATGGCGATCTGTGACCGCACGCCGGATATCCGCGATGCGTGGGAAGCGCTGCATACCGATCTGTGGACACCGGTTCACTCGATGAGCGCGGAAGCGATTCCGCAGGTATTCGCCCTCTTCCGGCTGACGGATGGCGACTTTCGCCAGGGGATGTTCTGGGCGTGTAATTTCGGGCGAGACGCGGACAGCATCGCCGCGATCTGTGGGGCGCTGTCTGGCGCACGACACGGGATCGGCGTGATCCCGGATCGCTGGGCGCAGCAGGTTCGCACGGCGAGCGGAGTCAGCCTGCGGTTCGCGCGGGACGAAGATGTGATCGCCCTGGCCGAAGCGTTGGTCGATCTGGCGCTCGGACGGGAGGAGGCGTAAGGGCGGCGTATGGGCGTGCTGACGCGGCGTCTGACTCGAAGCTGGAGCGGGCTTTCCGCTGCCGAACGGCGCGAGGCAGTGGCGGGCTACCTGTTTATTTCGCCCTGGATTGTCGGCTTTATCGTCTTCTTTGCCGGTCCGATCATCGCATCCTTCATCCTCAGCTTCACGAGCTGGAACATTGTCGGCACGCCGGAGTGGGTTGGCCTCGATAACTACGAGCGCATCTTCACCGCCGATCCGTTCTTCCGCAAGGCTGTGTCGGTCACGTTGCGCTACGCCGCGATTTACCTGCCGCTCGAAGTGTTCTTTGGCATCCTGATCGCGGTAGTGCTCAACCAGAAGTTGAAGGGGATCGGGGTTTTTCGCACGCTGTTCTATATGCCGTACATCGTCCCCAAAGTGGCGACCTCGCTGGTGTGGGTCTGGGTGCTCAATCCGCGCTATGGGCTGCTGAACACAATTCTGCGGCAGATCGGCATCGAGGGGCCAAGCTGGCTGTCAGACCCGGAC
>CBINGT010000203.1:0-6783 GCA_966250245.1 uncultured Anaerolineae bacterium | reverse complement strand
CTGCTCTACAACCTCAGCCGCCGCACGCACGACCGGGTTACGCGGGCGGCGTCGATTGTGCTGGCGTGCGTCGTCATCTCGTACACGGCGGATGTGCTCGTGTCGCTCGATCCCGGCGGGAACAAATACGCCGAAGCGTATCTGCGCCTGCAATGGATCGGCATCGCCTACATCCCCGCTGCGCTGTTTCACCTGTCCGATGCGCTGCTGGCGACCACCGGGCGGCCGTCGCGCGGGCGGCGCAGTCTGGTTATCCGCATCAGCTATCTGATCAGCACAGTGTTCATGGCGCTGGCGCTGCTGACGGATCTCGTCGTGCGTGATCCCGCGTTGGGCAATATGGCGCGGATGCGTCCGGCGCCCGGCTTCGCGGTCTACACGCTGTATCTGCTGGTCGTCGGAACGGTGGCGGTGGTCAATGTGGCGCGAGCGCGGCGTCGCTGCCTGACGCGTTACACCCGGCGGCGGATGACGTATCTGCTGGCGGTGTTCCTGACGCCGGTCTATGGCACGTTCCCCTATTCGCTGTTCTTCGGCCGCCTGGGCGACGAGAGCACCACCCTGCTGCTGATCATCCTCAACGCTGCGAACCTGGTCATTATGCTGATGCTGGTCTTCATGGCCTATCCGCTGTCGTTCTTCGGCGCGCAAGAGCCAGACCGGGTTGTAAAGTCTCATCTGCTCGAATTCATGCTGCGCGGCCCGCTGACCGGCGCGGCGATCCTCGCGGCGATCCTGTTTATCCCGCGCGCGACCAACTTCCTCGGTGTGGACGGTGACGCATTCATGCCGTTCGCAGCGGTCGCGATTCTGCTCTTTTTGCAGTGGTCGATCACGCTGATGTTGCCGGTGCTGAAACGCTGGCTTGTCTACACGGAAGACCAGCATCAGGCGCGCACCATTGAGCGGCTCGGCGAGCGGCTGATGACGCAGGCGGACGCCGAACAGCTTCTCGAGTCGGTGTTAGCAGCGCTCTGCGACCAGTTGCGCGTGCCGACCGCGTTTGTGGCGGAAGTTGGCCCGTCAGGCGCCCGGCTGGTGCAGATGGTCGGCTCGCTGGCGCCGTCACCCGATGCGCTGGAGTCATCCGATCTGTCGGATCTGATCAACGGCGGCGCGGGAGCGGGCGCGGATATCGAGCAGGTCGGCGAGATGTTCGTCTGGCACTCGTATTGGATGGTCCCGCTGCGCGCGATATCGGGGGCGGAGAACGGCGGCCGCCCGCCGCTGTTGGGGATCCTCGGCGTGTGGGCGCGCGCGCCGCAGCCCGATCTCGACGAAGAAGAGCTAGACATCTTCTACCGGCTGGCGGGGCGGCTGGCGCGCGTGCTGGAAGACATGCAGCAACAGGCGCAGGTCTTCCTGATCCTCGAAGGGCTGGCCTCGCAGATGGATCGCATGCAGCAGCTTCAGGGCGTCTCGCGCTATGGGTATCTGTCCGGCGAGCCAGCGCCCTACCCCTCAAGCGATCTGATCGCGCAGGAAGCGTTTTCCGACATGGTCAAGGACGCGCTGCGCGACTATTGGGGCGGCCCCAAGCTGACGGACAGCGAACTGCTTAAGCTAAACGTCGTCTGGCGCGAGATGGCCGAGGGCAAAGAGAGCAGCCCGGTCCGCGCGCTGCGAGCGGTGCTGGCCCGCGCCATCGAGAACCTGAAGCCGGAAGGCCAGCGCAGCCTGACGACGACCGAATGGGTGCTGTACAACATCCTGGAGATGCGCTTCTTGCAGGGGCGGAAGGTCCGCGACGTGGCGTTGCGCCTTGCGATGAGCGAGTCCGACCTGTATCGCAAGCAGCGGATCGCGATCGAAGAGGTCGCGCGCCAGATCGCCGAAATGGAGCGCGACTTGCTGGCAGAGCGCGCCAACGGAGCATCTGCGCTGCCGCCGGACGAGCGCCGTCCGGCTGATTCCGCTTCGCGTACGCAGGCGGGACAGGCGTCGACGTCTTCCTCGCGGTGAGTCGTTTGACAACATTTTTCCCCGTTCCTATAATGACGAGGAATGGTTACTGTGATCACACCGTTTCGGTGACGCGCAAACAGTCCGGCTTTACAGACGACTCGGTTGAGGAAGGTTAATTAGACGATGGCTTCAGAGTTTCAGAATACAGGTTCCTCACCCCCTCTTCCGCCCGACGAAGCATATTGGGAAGCACTGTTGCAGGAAGGAGATGGGGTCGCCGTAGGGGGGTCACCACGGCAGCGCGATCTCGATTGGGAAGATTTCGACATTCATGAAGCGACACATAGTTTAACTGATGGCTCGCCACCAGCCGGTTCCCAGCCGGACTGGGACGCGATCCAACAAGTCTACGACCGCGACGAGACAATTGACCTGCGGGTTTCCGGGTTCAACCGTGGTGGGTTGCTGGTGGAGTGGAACAGCCTGCGCGGGTTCATCCCGGCCAGCCAACTGCTCGACTTTCCGGCTACGGCCGACAACCGCGCCCGCCGGGAAGCGCTGGCGCGGCGTGTGGGGCAGACGCTCCGGTTGCGGGTGATCGAACTCGACCCCGCTGAGAACCGCCTGATCCTCTCCGAGCGCGCGGCGCAGGTCGAGCCGGGGACGCGGGCGTCGGTGCTCACGTCGATCCGCCCGGGGGATATCTGTACCGGCCAGGTCACCAACCTGTGCGATTTCGGCGTGTTTGTTGACCTCGGCGGGCTGGAAGGGCTGATCCACATCAGCGAGCTAAGCTGGGGGCGTGTCAGCCACCCGCGTGACGTGCTCAAGCGCGGCGAGACGGTCACGGTCTACGTGATGCATGTTGATCAGGAACAGGGGCGCATTGCGCTGAGCCTGAAGCGGATGCGGCCCGATCCCTGGAAGACGGTCGAGGAGCGCTATCAGGTCGGGCAGATCGTTGAGGGCGTGATCACCAACGTGGTCGATTTTGGCGCGTTCGCGTGCATCGAGGAAGGGCTGGAAGGTCTGATCCACGTTTCGGAGTTGGCCGAGGGGCACTTCCTGCATCCACGAAACGTCGTCCGCGAGGGCGATACCGTTCGCGCGCGCATCCTGAACATTGACGGCAGCGCGCGCCGCCTGGGCCTCAGCCTGCGTCGCTAAAGCCGGTCGAAACTCCCCATGACGAGACGAAAATCCCGCCGAACAGCGGGATTTTGTGTTATCAGATGACGGTGCGCTTCCAGGTTATCGCTCGCCGTTGATCTCAGTCGGCTGCGGCGGGATCGGCTGCGGGCGGGTCATGCGCTCCGGCCGCAGGATGTCGTCCAGCGCTTCTTTGCTGAGCAGGCCGCGCTCCAGCACCAGCTCGTACACGCCCCGCCCTGTGGCGAGCGCTTCTTTGGCGATCGATGCGGCGCTGTCGTACCCGATGTAGGGGTTCAGCGCGGTCACGATGCCGATCGAGTTCTCGACCATGCGCCGCAGGTGTTCGCGGTTGGCGGTGATGCCGGTCACGCAGCGGGAAGCGTACGTGATGCAGGCGTTTCGTAGGTGGGTTATGCTGTTGAACAGCGCATAGGCGATGATCGGCTCCATGACGTTCAACTGAAGCTGCCCCGCCTGCGCAGCCAGGGTAACGGTAACGTCGTTGCCCATCACCTCGAATGCAACCTGATTGACGACTTCGGGGATCACGGGGTTGACCTTGCCCGGCATGATCGACGAGCCCGGCTGGACTGCCGGAAGGTTGATCTCGTGCAGCCCGGCACGCGGACCCGACGACAGCAGGCGCAGATCGTTGGCGCTCTTTGAGAGCTTGACCGCGAACCGCTTCAGCACGCCCGAAATCTGCACGTAGACACCGGCGTCCTGCGTGGCTTCGATCAGGTTCGGCGCGGTGATCAGGTCGATCCCGGTCAGCGCGCGGAGATGCTTGAGCACCATCGGCGCGTAATCAGGGTGCGCGTTCAGACCGGTCCCGATCGCGGTTGCGCCCATGTTGATCTCGACAATCAGCTTGGCGGCTTCGCGCAGCAGCGTGATGTCCTCGTCCAGCATCACGGCGTAGGTGCTGAATTCCTGCCCGAGCGTCATGGGGACCGCATCCTGAAGCTGCGTGCGGCCCATCTTGATCACGTCTGCGAACTCGTTCGCTTTCGCCGCGAACGCGTCGCGTAGGGTGCGCATGGCATCGATCAACTCGTCGATCGCGAAGTGCAGCGCGATCTTGAGCGCCGTGGGATACACGTCGTTCGTGCTCTGCGACAGGTTCACATGGTTTAGCGGGTGGATGATGTCGTACTGGCCGCGCTCGTAGCCGAGCAGTTCCAGCGCGCGATTCGCGATCACCTCGTTGGCGTTCATGTTGGTTGAGGTGCCCGCCCCCCCCTGGATCGCGTCCACCACGAACTGGTCGGACCATTTGCCCTGGCGAACTTCTTCAGCGGCGGCGGCGATGGCATCGGCCACGCGCGGCTCGAGCAGGCCGAGGTCTTTGTTCGCCAGCGCAGCCGCCTGCTTGACGCAGCCTAGCGCGGCGATCAACAGCGGATACGCGCTGATCGGCACGCCGGAGATCGGGAAGTTCTCGACGGCGCGCTGTGTTTGAATGCCATAGTACATTTCTTCGGGGATGTGGCGCTCGCCCAGGGAATCCCGCTCGATGCGAAACCGGCCGGTCGCCACCCGGGCAGGCGTTCCCGCACGCTGCGCAGCGGAGTAGTCGAGCCGTTCCGCCATGGTTTTCGCGGCGACCAACACAAGCTGTTGGTGGATGTCCGGGCGTTCCTGTTCGATGCGCTCCACACTCTCTTTCGGCAGCCTCAGCACGCGCACCGGCGTAAGCGCTTTGGCCGAAGCGACGTGCGTTGGACTGCCGAGCAACAGCCGCTCTCCGAGCAGCGCGCCGCGCCCCAGCGTGATCAGCTCGGTAGGTTGCTGGCCGATTCCGTGTGTGATGATGACCCGGCCTTCCTCGATCACCATGACGGCCTCGCGCGCCGCCCGTTCGTGAAAAAGATATTGCCCCGGCTGGTAACTTTCGACCGTGGTCAGGCGCGCGACGTAGGCCAGCGCTTCGGCGTCGAGCTTCTCAAATAATCTGGTGTTGCGCAGCATTACTTCAATATTCGAGCCGGACATGCCCATCTCCCATGCGCCGCCGGACCGCCCCACCCTTGCATGGAAAGCGTCTCGCGGCGGCATACATGCCGAATCCAGTTGCTATAATCTACTTCAGTTCGGCGGTTGTGCCGAATACTCTTACCGGTAGCCCAGTCTGGACGGCATATGAAGCAAAATGGATCGCACGGTCGCCCGCTGATCGAAATCCACGGGCTGAGCAAGACGTATCGCCCCGACTGCTCTGACTGCGATGTGCTGCGCGATGTAGATCTGACCATCCACGAAGGCGAGTTTGTGGCGCTGTTGGGAGTGAGCGGCAGCGGAAAAAGCACGCTCCTCAACCTGATCAGCGGGATTGATGAGCCGTCCGGGGGGACGATCCTGATCGACGGGCAGGACGTTACCCGGCTGGACGAGCAGGCGCGCACGCTCCACCGGCGGGATCAGATCGGGATCGTGTTCCAGTTCTTCAACCTGATTCCCACGCTGACCGTGCTCGAAAACGTCACGCTGCCGCTGGAACTACGCGGCACGACGCGCCGCCAGAGCGAGCAGCGTGGCCTTGCGTTGCTGGAGCGTGTTGGCCTGCGGGACCGTGCGAAAGAGTTCCCCGACCGGCTGAGCGGCGGCGAACAACAGCGCGTTGCGATTGCGCGGGCGCTGGTGCACGAGCCGAAGCTGGTTCTTGCTGACGAGCCGACCGGGAACCTCGACCAGGCTACCGGGCAATCGGTTCTCTCGCTGTTGCTGGAGCTCACGCGGCAAACCGGGCGGACGCTGCTCATGGCGACGCATGACCCGGCGATCGTCCACCATGCCGATCGCGTCTTCCGCATCGAGAATGCGCGGCTGGTTGCCGTTCTGCACGAGCCAGATACGGCCCGTTCCTCGTCTCAATGATCGCGTGCAATCGATGAATCTGATTCTGTTGCGCCTCACGCGGCGATACATCGATCGCCGCATGCTGCAAAGCCTGTTGTTCGTCGCCGGGATCGCGCTGGGGGTGGCCGTCGGCGTGGCGATTGACCTCGCCAACAGCGCCGCAAAACGGGCATTTTCGCTCAGCGTCGAGAGCGTCACCGGCCGCGCGACGCACCAGATCGTCGGCGGCGCAGGCGGCGTGCCCACTGACCTGTACCGCGCGCTGCGCGTCGAAGCGGGCGTGCGAGAGTCCGCGCCGGTGATTGAGGCGTCAGTTGCTGCCGAAAGCCTGGGCGGGCGCTCGTTCCGCTTGCTTGGCGTGGACCCCTTCGCCGAAGCGCCGTTTCGCAGCTACCTGACGACCGATGCCCTGGCCGAAGCCGACGCCACGACCGGCGCAGGGCTGTTCGCGTTCCTGACGCAGCCGGGCGCGGTGCTGGTGGGGCGCGATCTCGCCGCGCAGGAAGGGCTGGCAGTTGGCGACACGATCACGTTGCGGACGCGCACACAGCCCGCCGCGGAGGTGACGGTCGCCGGACTCCTGGCGCCGGAGCGCGACGGCGCGGGCGAGGCGCTCAACGACCTGCTCCTGGCGGACATTGCCACCGCGCAGGAGATCACTGGGCAGCCGGGCAAGCTGACGCGGATTGACCTGATCCTGCCGGATGGCGCCGACCTGAGCGCGATCGAAGCGTTGCTTCCATCCGGCACGGCGCTGGTCAGCACCGAAGCCAGCCGCAGTGCGCTCTCCCAGATGACAGACGCCTTCGGTATCAACCTGCAAGCGCTTAGCCTGCTGGCGCTGCTGATCGGCGTATTCCTGATTTA
>CBINGT010000202.1:0-6803 GCA_966250245.1 uncultured Anaerolineae bacterium | reverse complement strand
ATCGTGTGATAGTTGATATCGTTGTAATGCTCGGGTCGGACGGCAGGGTCCCGCTCGGCAATGCGCGCCGGGAAGTCATAGCTCACCGTGACGGTGCTATTCAGCGTACCACCCGGCTGAATCTCCACGTCGTACGTCGTCTCGCGCAGCACGGAGCGGCTTGACTTGCTGCCGAGGTTGGCGTCGGCCACCATCAGGTAATCTCTGTCCACGCCGGGTTCCTGCGCGCCAGACCATCCGAGCGCGGTCATGGCGTGGTTCAGCCGTTCGTCGGGAAAATAGAGCATGATGTGCTTCTCGCGCAGCGCCTGGAGCACTTCGCGCCGCAGGTCGGCGTTGCGCTCGGGATCGACCCGCTGCCAGTCCGCCAGAATCTGCCGGTAGAGCGCGGCGACAAACCGCTTGTGCGCGTTATCGTCTCCCTGAGCGCGGATCGTGTACACAGCTTCGCGGAAGTTGTCGATTGTGATGACGTCTCCATAGCCGGAAACGGTCACGCTGCCCAGCCCGCGCAGGATGTACTCAAAGCCCACCAGGTCGATGCCGATGACGCCATTGACGGGTGAGGCTGGATTTCCGCCGTTGTCGTAATACCAGGCTGCCATCGCCGCCGTTGTGGGGAAATCGGCGTGCCAACTGCTATCCCACGCCGCATAGATCGGCTGGGCGTATTGAATCCACCACGGGGGGATCTGGACCACTTCGGCCATATCGGTGGGCGGTGGGTTCGGGCTGGTGGCGGTGGTCGCGCGATAGTCGAAGTTCGCGATGCGCCCGTTGCGGATCGTCATCCAGCCGTAGGTGCTGATGTATCCCCCCGACGGCCGCAGCTCATCGCTGTTTGCGGCCAGCACAAGGTACGATTGCGGCATGTCCAGGCCAAGCGCAACCGTCAGCAGGTCGGGCGAGTCGAGCAGGAGATCGTTGATCTCGCGCACCTGCTCATGATGGTCAAGCAACCCGTCGACGGCCACCAGCAGATCGGGCGAGATCTCGTCCAGCCGCAGCCCGGCGAGAATCACCGACGCGCGGTCGAGGTGCGCATCCGCAGTGATGAACTGTCCCCGGCCAAGCTCCAACAGCTCGACCACGCGCGCCGCCGAGGAAAACTGCGGGTTGACTGTCTCGTCCTTCTCGCCCTCGGTCAGAAAAGAGAGCGTCGGCTCCATGCCATTGAGCATGTTACGGGCGGCCTGGGTGAGTTCCCGCGCCGCGTCTAGCGCGTCGAGTGAGAGCGACAGGTCCGCGCTGAGAAACCGGAACGGTCGCAGAAATCCGATCTGCGTTCGCGCGCTGCCCAGCCGTTGATCAAGTTCGTTGACGCTGGCTTGCAGGCGCTCGAAGTCGGCCAGCGTCAATTCGGTCCCTGGCGTGTTGTTGATGCGCGTCAGGATGCGGTTCAGGTTGGTCCACGCGTCTTCGACTTGCGAGCGGGCGTTGAAGACGAGTACCAGAATGCCCATCGCCGCCACGGCCGCTACGCTGATCACGACCACTAGCAACAGCCGGTACTTGATGCGGCGAATGCGGCGGCGGAGCTTGCTCCAGCGTGAGGAATGGCGACGCCGTCGACGGCGCTGCTCTTGCGGCTTGATCATCTCTGGGATAGTGGGGGACTCAAGCTCTTGCATCGCGCGCTTCCATTCTCAACCGGTCGTCGACGGCGCTTATTCTTCTTTGGTTTCTCGCGTCGCGTGGTCGCTCGAATAATAGTAATAGTAGTAGCCACCGCCATAGGCGTAGTCTTGTTCGCGGGAGCTGACCGAGTTGAGGACGACACCCTTCATCTCGATCCCGATCTGATCCATCTGCTCTCTGGTGCGCACGGCCGCGGCGCGGCGCGTTTCGCCTGCACTAAGCACCAGCACCACAGGCGCCTTGATTGCGGCGGAAAGCACGGCGCTGTCTGCGACGACGAGGCAAGGTGGTGTGTCGAACAGCACAATATCGACGTTTTTGGATGTCTTGAAGATCTCAAACCAGTGCTGCATCGCCACTGAGCCGAGCACTTCCGTCGGGTTGAGAGGCAGGAACCCGCTCGTGATGACTCGCAGGCCGGGAACCTCGGTGTCTTGCAGGCAGTCGAGCAGGTTTTGCGGAGTCGTTCCCCGGGTGATGTCCGACGGAAGCTGGCTGGGGTCGGTGGACAGCAGGGTCGAGAGGCCGACGTTATTCGGCAGATTGAAGATCTCGTGCAGGCGCGGGCGGCGCAGGTCAGCGTCGATCAGCAGCACGCGAAGCCCTGCCATTGCCATCGTCACGGCGAGGTTTGCAGTAGTGACGCTCTTCCCCTCAGACGGGCCAGGGCTGGTGATCACGTACGCCGCTTTTGTCCAACCCCCGTTCGAGGAGAACAAGAGATTCGTGCGGAGCGTGCGATATTGCTCGGAAATAGGCGAGCCAGGATCGCGAAGGGTGATAAGGCGCTCCGAATAGCTGTCGCGCGTTTTGCCGAAGCGGTTGATAACGGCCAGCGTTGGCAGACCGAGAATTTGCGTTGCTTCATCGGCGCTGCGGATTGTATCGTCAAGATATTCGATCAGCAGCGCGATGCCCGCTGCCAGCGCCCCGCCGACGATCGCGCCGAGTAGTGTCGTGGAGATGATATTGCTACCAGTAGGCGAAGTTGGGATGCGCGCCTCTTCCACGACAGTCAGCGAATTCGTCCGGCGCTGCAACCCGGCAATTGTGTCTGAATATTGCGCGATGTTGGCCGAAATGCTGACGATCCGGTCTGCAATGGTGTTGCGCTGCTGGCGCAGATCGGCCAGCACATCCGGGTTCTGCTCTTCGCGAATCTCCTGGTCGATGTCGGCTAGCTCGTCGCGCGCCTGCTGAAGCTCGGCGGTAAGCTGCGCGATCTCCTGATTGGCGAGGTCGATCTGGGCTTGCTGCTCCGGCGTGAGGTTCGACGGGCTGTTGAGGATGAGCTGGTTAGCTACCTCGTTTGCCATTTCTGCGGCCAGTACCGGGTCGGTGTATGTTACCGTCAGCCGTAGCAGCGAGGTGTTTTCGATCACTTCGGCCGAAAGCGAGCGGCTAAGCTCGTCCACCGAGAATGGGAACTCACGCGCTTCGACGGCCCGCTCCAGCACGGATACGCTTTTCGCCAGCACGGCGTAGGTCCGGGCGAGTTGCGCACCCGTGTTCAGCTCACCGAGTTGCGGGTTGGGCGTCTCAAGCGAGCTACCGACCTGGATCGTCACTGACGCCGTGTACTGGTCAGGTTGCCGGCTGCGAATCAGAAACGCGGCGCCACCTGCCAGGAATGCGCCCAGGAACAGCAGCCAAAACCATTTCCGAAAAAGCCGAATGTACGCGACAAGTTCCATAGTTGTTCCACTTCGCGGGGATAGTTCCCGGCAGGCCGCTTTCTAAAAGTTCTGTGCAGTATTGACCGTCTAAGGTCGGCCGGATGAGTCGTACAAGTGCAAACACTATCGAGAGGTGAGACGAGTGGCTTCCCCAAAGCCCACCCACCGACAGGCAGCTCCCAAGCCACGTATTGTACACATCGATTAACCCTGCGCAACCAATAATCGGTTTATCAGGACGTATATACGACGATTTTCAGAAGTTTTTTAGATGTTTGAAACAGCGATGTTCAAATTTTTGGTGTATGATAAACTTGCTCAAAAGGGCCCATTGCAACTAATTTGGTTTGCCGGGTTGTCATAGCGTAGAATACCTTTGCGCATGCATGTGCTGCTGCGGGGGGAGCGAAGGAGCTAGTCCCATGCGTTTCAAACTGTTTCTTGGCATTGTCCTTGTTATGCTGTTGGTATTGTTCGCACCGCGGGGTATGGTTTCCGCACAAGACGGCGACAATCTCTGCCCGCAGCTCATCGACGATGTGATCAGCGAATTAGGGACCAACTGCGCAAATCTATTAAGCGGCCAAGTTTGCTATGGCTATGAGATTGTCGAAGCAATGCCGATTCCGGGAGTCACGATTCCCGATGGCGCGTTTGACGCTCCAGGTGAGCGCCTGCCGGTAACGGACGTCGCGCGGATCGATACCTCGCCGCTCGATCTTGAGGCGGACCCGCCCACCTGGGGCTTCGCCATTGTCAAGACCGACGCTTTCATCGGTATGAACGAAGAAACCGGCGAGCCTGAAACCGCCGAGCTGGTGTTCATCGTGCCGGGCGGCGTTGAGCTCGAAGCCGTGAATGCGCCGGAGTATGACGAAGACGGCAATCTGCTGATCGGTGAAGTCGATGGGCAGATCTACTTAGGCCCGATGCAGGAAATATTTGTCCGCAACCTGTTCGAAGATCCGGTCTGCGACGGCTCGATCCCGCCGTTCCTCTTCGTGCAGAGCGAAACGAACGAGGAAATTGATCTCATCGTCAACGGGACTACCATTCGCCTTGAGGGCACCATCGTGATCGAAGTCCTGACCGACGGAGTGGCGGACCGTGACGGTGAGGTAGACGGCGTGCTGCTCGGCGACACGCTGCGCGTGACCACGTTGTTCGGGCTGGCGACGCTGAACCCGGATACAGCCAATGAAATCATTCTGCCGCCGGGCTACTTCTCCGAGATTTGCCTCGACGATCCGCAGGACGTTGGACTGGATCAGCAGGAGAACGACCAGCCGGTAGGTGCCCTCTGTACGTGGAGCGATCCCGCGCCGCTGTCGCAAATCGACCTCGATCGTCTGGAGGCCCTTGAGCTGCTGCCGAACAATCTGATTGATCCGGTTGACGTCCCGGTGCGGGTCGTTCCGTCGGGCATCGGCGCGCCGCCATTCCAGTTCGTGTTTACTAACCCAGCGGCGCTTGCATTGGCTCAAGAAGCGTGCACGGCAACGCCGCCGCTGCTGCCTCTGGCGATCTGCAGCACGCTGTTCTAAGAAACGTGTTCACTGCGCCTACGAGCCGGTATCCCAAGGATACCGGCTTATTTTGTGCGTTTTATCTAGCGCAATCGGTGGTTTTGCCCGCCTGCCGATGTGCGAAATCCTTAAAATTTAGTTACCCTAGTCGCCCGTCACGCCCTGCAATGAACCGCGAAAGGAGTGCCGATGGAGAGTGGGGGAGTCATTGAGCTTTTCCTGGCTTTAGGAGTGATCATCGCTGCGGCGCAGCTTGCGGGCGCAGCCGCGCGCCGGCTGGGGCAGCCGCGCGTGTTTGGAGAGCTTCTGGCCGGTGTCATTCTCGGGCCGACGATCTTGAATATGCTCCATTGGGGCACGTTCAGCGATCCTGAAGGGCTTTATCACACGATTCACGAGCTGGCCGAACTAGGCGTGCTGTTCCTGATGTTCAGCGTGGGCCTGGAAGTGCACCTGCACGAATTACTGTCGGTCGGCAAGGTGGCGCTGGGAGCCGGTTTCATGGGCGCGGTGCTTCCAGTTGCGATGGCGATTCCGGTGATGCTGCCGTTTGGTTATGATATGAATGCGGCAATTTTCGTCGGCGTTGTGCTGGCGGCGACCTCGGTCAGCATTTCGGCGCAAACGTTGTTGGAGCTAGGCTTGCTCAGCACCAAAGAAGGGATTGGCCTGCTGGCGGCAGCCGTGGTCGACGACGTGCTGGCGATCCTGCTGCTCTCGATCGTGATCGCGCTGCTCGGTTCGGGTGGCGGTGGCTCGGCAGGAGACATCGCCTGGATCCTCGTGCGAATGTTGCTCTACCTTACGGGCGCGCTGGCGGTGGCCTGGTTCGTGCTGCCACGGGTGTTCGCCTGGCTGGACCGGCGCGCGGAACTGACGGCTGGTGCGGCGGCACTGGCCATTGTGATGGCGCTCATCTTCGGCTGGTCCGCTGAAGCGTTGGGCGGCGTGGCGACTATCACCGGTTCGTTCATCGCGGGACTTGGCCTCAGCCGGACGGCCGAGCGCACCAAGATCGAGATCTCGCAAGCCGTGCGGAACGTGTCGTACTCGTTCTTCGTCCCGATCTTCTTCGTCAGCGTGGGGTTGCAGACGGACCTGACGGCGATTGAAGCGCGGTTGCTGCCGTTGGCCCTGGTACTGTTGCTCGCGGCCGTGCTCTCGAAGATCGTCGGCTGCGGGATT
Source organism: uncultured Anaerolineae bacterium (assembly GCA_966250245.1). Classification (GTDB taxonomy): domain Bacteria; phylum Chloroflexota; class Anaerolineae; order Aggregatilineales; family Aggregatilineaceae; genus DYGX01. Next base: position 778 of record CBINGT010000202.1, on the reverse strand, counting down.
GGCGCGTACATCGGCGGCTTCGACCGGGGCGAGTCGTTCCGCATGGGCGTGTGCATGATCTCGCGCGGTGAGGTCGGGTTGATTATCGCGTCGCTGGGGCTGAGAAGCGGCTTGCTGAGCGACGAACTGTTCCAGCCGGTGTTTCTGGTGATCCTGCTGACCACCGTTCTGACACCGCCATTCGTGCGCTACGTTTTCCGGAACGTCGATACTGAACCCGCTTATGCAACGCGGGTAGAACCACAACCTGAATAAATAAAAGGAGCCAGGTGCATGGCTAAGCTAGTATTATTAATTACCCCTAAGCTCGAAAAAGGGCTTCAGGTCGCCTTTGCGTGGGAAGAGGCGGGCGCACCCGGTGTGACGTTGATCGACACGCACGGCCTGCACAACCTGCGCCAGCGCGGGAAGTCGATGGAGCTGCCGATGATCGTCTCGCTGGCGAGCGCAATGCGGCAGATGGAAGAATCGAATCAGACGTTGCTGTCGGTGGTGCCCGACGAGCTAGTCGATGTGTTGTTGCAACGCGCCGCGGACATCCTGGGCGACCTCGACGGTCCGAACTCAGGTGTGGCGTTTGTCTTGCCGGTGGAGCGAATCGTCGGCATGCGCGCGACGCGCCCCAAAACCCCTTAGCGGGATGAAGCAGGGGCGGCCGCAGCCGCCCCTTACGAGAACCCTGCCATGACAGTGGACCCCCAGCACGCACGCGAACAGACGCCGGTGCTTGCGCTGATCCCGGCGTACAACGAGGCGGAGCGTATCGCCCCGGTGATCG
>CBINGT010000201.1:0-6805 GCA_966250245.1 uncultured Anaerolineae bacterium | reverse complement strand
TCCAGCGGATTGAGCCGGTCCGGTTCGGAGAGGCGTCTCATCAACTCGTTCTGCCGCTCGTTGAGATAGCGGTGCTGCTCCGGGGAAAAGCCCATCTCGTTCATGTGGAACACGAGCTTCTGAAGGCGGATCAGCACTTCGGGGAGCTGTCGCGCCGCCCGCACGCTGGCGGCCGCCGGGTTGTTGAGCTCGTGCGCCAGCCCGGCAGACAGCCGCCCCAGTGCGGTGAGCTTTTCTTCCTGGCGGACGGCCGCTTCCATCCGCCGCAGGCGTTCGGCCATCGTGCTGAGCAGGATGCGAATCAGCGGCGCGTCGTCGAAAATCTGCCGGAACAGGTCGATATCGAAGAACAGCAGGCGCGCGTCGGTCACCGTGCGGACCGTCGCCATCGGCGGGAAGCCGGTCATCACGGAGATCTCCCCGACAAAGTTCACCGGCTCCATGCGGCTGAGAGTCACCGTGCGCCCGCGAATCTGCTTGGTGACCGTCATCTCGCCCTCGAGCAGGATGTACAGCCCCTTCGCCTCGGCCCCTTCCTCGATCACGGTCGTCTCTTTGGGGAAGGTCACCTCGCGGCCCTGGGACATGATCATGCGGAACTGCTCGTCCGTCAGATCGGCGAAGGCGGGCGCGCGGCGCAGATCGTCCTCTCGCATCACAGGTTCCCAAGATACTGGTGCACGAACTGGACGACCATCGCGCCCTCACCGACCGCCGTGGCGATGCGCTTGACCGAGCCGTGACGCACATCTCCGGTCACAAAGATGCCGGGCACGCTGGTTTCAAACATGTACGGATCGCGGTCCAGCGGCCATTTTGAGGGGCGCGCCATACCGCCTTCGAGGTACGCGCCGCACATGATGAACCCCTGCGGATCGCACTCGACCACGCCACAGATCCAGTCAGTCGGCGGGGTGGCGCCGATGAACACGAACAGCGCATCCGCCGGATACACCTCACGGTGCCCGTTTTGCTCGACGGCGATCGCTTCGAGGTGATCGCTGCCGTGCGCCTCGGCGATCCGCGTTTCGGTCATCACTCTGACGTTCGGGATCGCCTCAAGCTGGTCGATCAGGTAGCGTGACATGCTGGTCGCCAGCGTGGAGCCTCGCACCAGCAGCGTCACCTGGCGGGCGTGCTGCGAAAAGTACACCGCCGCCTGACCGGCCGAATTGCCCGCGCCGACAATGAACAAGTCCTGTCCCTCATAGGCGGGCGCTTCGCTCATCGTCGCGCCATAATACACGCCCGCTCCGGTCAGTTCGTTGACTCCCGGCACCTCGAGCATCCGGTACGTGACGCCGGTCGCAATCAGTAGCGCGTGACAGCTAATTTCACGCCCGTCCGACAGTGTGACGATGCGATATTGCCCCTCAAGACGGATCCCGACCGCTTCCACTGGCGACAAAATCTCCGCCCCGAAGCGCCGCGCCTGTGCCGTCGCCCGCCGCGCGAGATCCGCCCCGCTCAGCCCGACCGGAAAGCCGAGGTAGTTCTCGATCCGCGCGCTGGTGGCGGCCTGCCCACCGGGCGCCTGCTTCTCGATCAGCACCGTGCGCAGCCCTTCGGATGCCGCATACACTCCTGCCGCCAGCCCAGACGGCCCCGCGCCGATGATCGCCAGATCGTAGAACGGGCGCTGCGCGTGCATGCTGAGGCCGATCCGCTCCGCGATCGTGCTGGTGGACGGCCTGTCGAGGACCGAGCCGTCCGGGAAGATCACGACCGGGAACTGCGGATGCTCCAGGCCGGTCTGCTCGAGCAGCCGCTGCGCCTCGGTGGAGTGCGTGACATCCATCCAGTGAAAGGGGACCTGGTTAAGCGACAGGAACTGCCTGACCTCGTGCGAGGCGGGCGCCCACCGATAGCCGATGACGCGCAGGCCCTCGAATGGGGCGCGGTAGGCGGAGAGCCAGTCGTCGAGCAGGTCGTTCAGCACCGGGTAGAGCCGCTCTTCCGGCGGATGCCACGGTTTGAGCAGGTAATGATGGATGCCGACGTCGTTGATCGCGCGGATGGCGGCTTCGATGTCGGTGTATGCCGTCAGCAGGACGCGTTTGGCATCAGGAAAAATCTGGATCGCCTCAGCCAGAAACTCGACCCCGGTCATTTCCGGCATGCGCTGGTCGACCAGAAACAGCGCGACTGCCTCGCCACGCAGCTTCAGGTTCCGGATCGCTTCGAGCGCCGACTGGCCTGAGTCCGCCTGGAGCAGGCGGAAACGCCCGCCATACTCGTGCCGCAAATCTCGCCCAATGCTCTGCAACACGTTGGGATCGTCGTCTACGGTGAAGATTGCCGGTTTTGCCACGGTGGTGTGCCTTCGAGTAGTGGATGGGTGGGATGTTGCCGATGGTGTTCACTGATTATACAAGACCTGCCGTGATTTAAACATGGTCATTAAGCGAAGTAGTAACGCCTGCGTCCGCTGACCGGCGTGCAGGACGCGCCCTCAAAACTGCGCCTAGTGCGTTGAACGCCCGGCACGTGATCGAACACATCCCAATGGAACGGCGCGCCGCTGCCCATGACCGTCGTCGACTAAGCGACCCGCGCCAGAACAGTGACGGGAGAGGTAGCGCGTGCCCCTCTCCCGTTTGCGTTTGACGGTGGCGTGCGGTCGTCAGGGCAAGCGATCGGGCGGTGTGGAGAACAGCTCCCGGCTGGCGAACAGCAGCACGCTATCGTGTGGAGCCAGCGTCACGGCGATCCGCTCGACCGGCTGCTCCCACGCGCGCCCGGACGGCCACTCGGTGATGTGCCACGCGCCCTCAAGCCCCAGCCGCGCCAGGGAATAGCTGCGCTGCGCGGGCGCGTCGCCGGTGTTGAAGACGAAGATCGCCGCGAGCGATGCGGGCTCGTCCCCGACCCTCTGACGCACCTGCACCGACACCGGATCGCCCGATCCGAGCAGCGGGAAGCGGCACAGCGCCCGTTCAGGCGAAAGCAGCAGCTTGAACAGCCGCACACGCTCGGCGGAAAGCTCATCGAGCGCGTCGCTCGTCATCACGACGCCCGCCGCCATCCCTGCGTAGATCGCCAGCGACCGCAGCTCGGACTCGCTCAGGTGGTGGAAGCGGTCGCGCAGCAGGATGCAGTCGGGATCGGCCTGCCACAGAATCCCGTTGGCGAAGTTGCGCGTCGCCTGATCGCGCAGCAGCGACTCGGCGGAATGGACGTCCTCACTGCCACGCCACTCCACGCCGACATCCCGCCCGATGCGCAGCCCGTCCACCAGCCCGACCGGCGCCCACAGCGGGCACCCGCAGCCGAGCCACGTCGCGTCGCCGATCTCCTCACGGATCATCTCCGCCACCTGCCGCCAGATCTCGACGCGCGTCAGGCCGGGCGTGTGCCAGACCGCGCGCTCCGGCCCGTAGACGGTCGGAAAATGCATAAAGTCGGTCTTGAAGTACTCGCAGCCCCACTCATGCCGCCACGTGCGGAACACCGTCCGCAGATAGTCGAACGCGTCTGGATGCGTCGTGTCGAGCGTGTAGTATTCCTCGCTGCGCTTGTGCCAGCGGAACTCACCATAGAACGTCATCACCGGCAGCGGATCGCCCGTCAGCCGGTCGCGCACCACCCAGTCGGGATGCTCGCGGTAGAGGCGGCTGCGGTTGCCGACCATCCACGGCCCGATCCACAACCCCGGCGTGAACCCGGCGGCGCGGATGTCGTCCAGCAGCGGCTTCATCCCGCGCGGGAACTGTGGCTTGACGTGCAGCCAATCGCCCATTTCCGGCGTGAACCCGTCGTCGATCTGGAAGACCCGCAGCGGCAGATTCTCGCGGTCGCGCACCGCCACAGCGCCGCGTAGGTGCTCGAGGATGTTCTCTTCGGTGATCGCGGCGTAGAGGTTGTACCACGAGCACCAGCCAGTGATCGGCGTCTCCGGCACGCGCGGCGGCAGCGACGACGCAGCGGCGACGATCGCTGCCCAGGTGCGCAGCGCATCTTCCACGCCGGGGTGCTCAAAGATCACCAGCGCCTCGGACTCGCGCCGATCTCCCGCAGTCGTCTTGCGATCCCACACTGTTTCCACCGCCAGCGAGGGCGCTCCGCCCACGACCTCAACGCGGAACGTGTGCTGAAAGCGATCGTGCCGGTCGAAGCCGAGCACTACGCTCCCCTCGCCTTCGCGCGGCAGGAGCTGCGTCATCGCGTAGCCGGTGCGTGGCTCCCCTTCGACCACGGTGAGATAGCGCGAGCCGTCCCAACTGTAGTAACCGGTTTGCAGGTAAGCGCGCAGGTTCTCGACCACCTCGAAGCACACGCCGAATGAGTCGATCTCGACGCCGGGATCGCTTGCCAGCGTGTAGCGCATCTCCCACGTATCCGCGTCGCGGCGATGGACCGTCACGTCGAGCGCCGCGCCGCCCAGCCCTGGCGCGGTCATGCGGACCCGCACGCCGTCGCCACTCTCACGCACGTCGAGCCGCGCGCCGTCCAGCCGCACGCCATTCAGCATCGGAGTCAGCCCGCGCAGTGTGACCCGCGCCGACTCCAGCGCGACCTGCCCCGCCGAGGAGACGTGCAGCCTCATAGCACCACCTCTGCCCGTTGCTCGTTCGAGCGCACCGCCGCCAGCACTAAGTCGAGCGTCTTCGCGCCTTCACGCAGGGGGACGCGCGTCTCGCCGTCGGTGCGGATCGCGTGCAACAGATCCTCGACCAGCGCCAGCCGGAAGTCTTTGTCGGACGCGATCACGAGCGGCTCGCGCTCCGGTTCGGCGGTGAAGGTGAATGTCGCCTGGTTGGCGTTGGTGAAATCAGCGGTTACGTTTTGAGCAACCACCCGGTAATCGTTAATCCACTTGCCAGGGATCGCACCGTTCGTCGCGTAGACCACGCCGAGCGCCCGGTTCTGGAAGCTGACAACCGTCGCGCTGACATCCTCGGCGGTGTAGTCCGGCACATCCTCGTGGAACAGGTTCTCCTGACGGCTGTAGACACTCACCGCATCGCCGAACAGATAGCGCAGCAGGTCGAAAATGTGGATCGCCTGCTCGACAAGCTGCCCGCCGGATTTTTCGCGCACGCGCCACCAATCCGCATGTAACGCGTTGCAGAAATAGCGCGCGCTCATCAGGCCGGGGCGGCCTGCCTCGCCGGAGTCGAGCAGCGCCTTCATCTGCTCGACGGCCGCGCCGAAGCGGAACATAAACCCGACCTGCGTCTTGACTCCTGCTTGCTCCGCCGCCTCGACCATGCGCCAGCCTTGCTCAGATGTCAGCGCAATCGGTTTCTCGATCAGCAGGTGCACGCCGCGCGCCGCCGCCTGCTCGACCTCGTCCGTATGGCCGTAAGGCGGCACCGCGACGACCAGCACATCCAGGTCCGCGCAGTCCAGCATCGTGACGTGATCGGTGAAAACGCCCGCCGCGCCGCCCGTGTACTGGTCGGCGTAGGCGCGCGCCTTCCACTCGTTGCGGTCGCAAAAGGCAACCAGCGTCGCCTCATCGGGCAGCGCCAGAAGGTTTTGCGCGTGCCGGTGCGCGTAGCTGCCACACCCCAGAATCCCAACTCGTAATGGCGTCATCGCTCGCTTACTCCGTTTCGCCCGAGAATTCCAGCACGGCTTGCAGCACATCATCCGGCGCCTGATCCAGCGTAGCGTAGAGTCCGGCAGCCTGCTCAAACGGCGCGCGGTGCGTGATCAGAGAACGCAGGTCCAGCAGCCCTTCGACCTGCAAGCGGATCGCTGTCTGCCACAGCCGCAGCTTGCTCCAGCGATATTGAAGCTCTGGATCGGTCCCGCTGATCTGAGAGCAGACGACGTTGATCCGGTTGTGATGGAACTCCTCGCCTAGAAACAGCCCCTGCGCCTCGCCCTGGAAGAAGCCCATCGCCACCACGCGCGCCGAGTACGCCGCCGCGCGGATCGCCTCGTTCAGCGCCACAGTCGAGCCGGTGACCTCGAAGACCACGTCCGCGCCACGCCCGCCAGTCAGGTCTTTGATCGCTTCCGCCACGCCCCCATCCGCCGCGTTGAGCGTGACGTGCGCGCCGTGCGCTTTGGCGGTGTCCAGCCGCGCCGGGAGCCGGTCAATCGCGATCACGTGCGCACCGGACTGCCGCGCCGCCTGCGCCACGATCTGCCCGAGCACGCCCAGCCCGAACACGGCGACCGTCTCGCCGATGCGGATCCGCCCGTCGTGCACGCCGTTGAGCCCCACCGCGCCAATGTGCGAGAAAATACCGAAGATCGGATCGGCTCCGGCAGGCATCAGGCGCGGGCGGACGTACTCGGCGGTGGCGACATGGTGTGTGCGGTGGCCCCACGTGCCAAACAGCAGCGCGCCAACCTCGATGTCGTCCACTTCGGCGCCCACCTCGACCACCTCGCCGACCTCTTCATAGCCCCACGTGCGGAGCGGGTAGGTGACCGACGCCTCTTCGCCGGGCAGAAATAGCCGCCGCTCTGCGTCCCAGCGTTTGTGCAGAAAGGGCGACGTGCCGCGATACTGCGCCAGCTCGGTCCCGGCGCTGATGCCCGAAAACAGCGTGCGGATACGAACCTCGTCTGGGGCGAGCGGCGCGTCCGGCGCTTCCTCATACGCCACCTCGCGCGGCCCGGCCAGAACCAGCACCTTGCTCATGTTGAACGACTCCATTTGTGAAAAATTACTCAAAACGTTTCGGATCCAATTGTACCGCAGATCGGCTACCGGGCGGATAGGGATGTGAGCAATTGCCACGGAAAGCATACAAATGCTTGACGGGCGCGGGAAACTATGGTGAAATCGTATAACGTTATTTGTTTCAACTGGCCCACCCGGCCGGTGCGTGTAAGGATTCCGATG
>CBINGT010000200.1:0-6812 GCA_966250245.1 uncultured Anaerolineae bacterium | reverse complement strand
GATCTCCAGGATATCGTCGCGCTCCCACGCCTCGAAGACCGGCGTGCGATCGTACGGCACGGCGCGGAAATCCGCCTTCCACGCGCCGTTTTCTGACTCCAGCACCAGGTACTGCGCCGCCGGGTTGCCATTGAATGGGAAGCCGACCGCCCCGCAATTGAGCGCCCAGTGCCCGTCGAGCGTGCGGCTGTAGGGGCGGTGCGTGTGCGCGCCGACGACAATCGGCTCGTCCGCACCGCAAACGCCCTCGCGCAAGTCGTCATCCGTCATCCAGAAGCCGATCCCATCGTTGAGCGCGCGCAGGCTGCCGTGCAGCACGCGGATCGCGGGCAGCCCTGGCAGCGCGATAACGTGCGCGTGTGGCAGCGCGGCGATAAACGCCAGTTCTTCGGCGGTCAACGATTCGGCCACGCGGCTCGCCGGGAGCCACCATTCAGTCAGATCGTCCGGGCCGGGCAAGCGCCCGTCGGCCAGCTTGAGAATGTACTCCTCATGGTTGCCGAACAGGATCGTCCAGCCGGTCGCGCGCACCGCTTCGAGGCATTCCTTGCTCTGCGGACCGCGATTAATCGTGTCTCCGGCGACGATTACGATATCCGGCGAAAGGCGCTCGACGTCTGCCTGCACCGCTTCCAGCGCGGGGAGATTCCCGTGGATATCGCCCAGAATAGCAACGCGTGGCATTGGGATTTCTGTCCTATCAACTGACCAGTTCAGAACGAAAGGGAACCATTATGCCACACGATACGTCATAATCCTAGAATGAGAGGGAACGCTGATCGCGGCGCGTCCCGCTCAGACTCGACCGTATCGTTATCACAGTGTAAGGAGTCTCACATGCGAAACGCGATCAAGCACGTGAACTTGCACCGGCTTCAGTGGCTAGCGGTCACTGCGCTGGCGTTCGCCCTGGTCCTCGGCGGCGTGGCGTCGCCCGCGCGCGCGCAGGGCCCTGAGGGCGCTGAGCGCACCATCCAGGTAACCGGCTTCGGCAGCGCGAGCGGCTCGCCGGACGTCGCGCTGGTTCAGTTGGGTGTACAGTTGTTCGCCACCGATCTCGGGCAAGCAGTTGACGACGCGAACGCGACGATGGAAGCCGTGATCGCCGCGCTTGAGGCGGCTGGTGTCGCGCCGGAAGACATCCGCACGACGAACTTCAGCATCTACCAGGAATCGGGCTTCCCGCCGCCACAGCCGATGGACTCGGCGGAAGGCGCGCCCCAGAACCGCTACGTGGTGAACAACGTAGTGGAAGTCCGCGTGCGGAATCTGGATAGCGTCAGCGAGGTCATGCAGGCCGCGCTGGACGCCGGGGCGAACAACGTCTACGGGCTGACGTTCGGCCTGGACGACTCTGCGGCGCTGGAAGCTGAAGCGCGGAACCTGGCGGTTGAAGATGCGCGCGAGCGCGCTCAGGCGCTGGCGGATGCGTTCGGCCTGGCAGTGGGCGACCCGATCAGTATCCGTGAGGGCGGCCAGGATGCCTTCGGCCAGCGCGCCTTCGACCTGGGTCTGGGCGGCGGTAGCGGCCCGGTCATCAGCGAGGGGCAGCTTTCCGTCAACATGCAGGTGACGGTCATCTTCGAGCTGGTGGACGCCGAGGCTGCGCCCGCTTCGTAACGCACTTTGATCACCAAGCGGCAGGGCGGCCCCGGCTGCCCTGCCCTTCCCCGCTGCTCCGCGATCCGCACTTGCCAAACTGCCCCGCCTGCGGTACGATACGCTCCGCTTAGCACCCCACCCTACCAGTTGGGTGCCTTTCCGCGCGCCAACGGACTGCCCAAGGCCGACTGGCGTGCAAACCCATGGAAAGGAGACAATACTATCCATGAATCGTCCCTACGAATTGGGCTTCATCATCCCCAGCAGCGTCCCCGAAACCGAGACGCAAGGCGTGATCGACACCGTTCGCGGTTGGATCGAAAGCTTTGACGGGCAGGTGACCAACGTTGACTTCTGGGGCCGCCGGCGTCTCGCGTATCCGATCGAGGAATTCCGCGAGGGCTATTACGTGTTTATGCAGATGGAGTTTGCGCCGAACCGCTTGAAGGAGCTGGAGAGCAACCTGCAACTGAGCAATCAGGTTATCCGGCACCTGGTGATCCGGCTGGACGAGAAATAACCGAAGCTCCATCAAGCACACGCCACCACCTAAATAGTGCGATAGGTTTAAGCGAGGAGCTGGATGTCAATGGGCCGTGGATTGAATAAGGTCATGATTATCGGGTATCTCGGACGAGAGCCAGAGCTGCGGTACACCCCCAGCGGACGGCCTGTCGCCAGCTTCAGCGTCGCAACCAGCCGCACATGGACCTCGTCTGAAGGCGAGCGCCGTGAGGAAACCGAGTGGTTTAATGTGGTAGCGTGGGGGAACCTGGCGGAGATCTGCAAGTCGCACCTGACCAAAGGCCAGCAGGTCTACGTCGAAGGCCGGCTGCAAACACGCGGCTGGGAAGATGAGAACGGCACCAAGCACTATCGCACCGAGCTGGTCGCCAACGAAATGATCCTGTTGGGCGATCGCCGTGCGGGTGATCTTGACGAAGACGCCGTTTCGGAAGACGACTACCCGTTCTGATGACACATGCGTCGGGTCTGGCAACTGATCGGCCCGGCTAACACGAAGACCGTTTCCAGGAGGAATTCCGGTGAGCGAAAACGAAGAAACCCCGCGCCGTCGCCGCGAAGAGGTCGAGAGCTTTGACGAGCAGGACGACGCCGACGAGCGTGAAGAGCGCGGCGGGCGCCGCGAAAGCGGGCGTCGCCGTTCGATGCGCCGCAAGGAAGACTACTTCCACAGCAACAACGTTGCGATCAACTACAAGGATGTGGATACGCTCCGCCGCTTCATCACCGACCGGGGCAAGATCCGCCCGCGCCGTCAGACGGGGCTGACATCCAAGCACCAGCGTCGGCTCGCGCGGGAGATCAAGCGCGCGCGCTTCCTGGCGCTGCTGCCCTACACCGATCATTCGCGCAGCTAATCGGGTCGCGTGCCACCGTGAAAGGCCGTGCGCCCGCGTATCAGCGGCAGCGTTGACGGAGCACCTGAGGGGGACGCGCCGGACCAGGCCGGCCCCCTTTTTCGGTGATGACCCTTCGGAGGAGAGTATTCGTTTATGGCAAAAAGAAGCACAACCGGCGGCCCCCGCACCCGCCGGGTTACTGAAGCGGATCTCCAGCGCCGGCGGGAGTATCTGTCACGAGCGGAACGCGAGCGCCTGTGGCAGCGCCGGGCGTTAATCACGATCGGCGTTTTGGTCGGCATCAGCCTCGTCATCCTGGCGATCGCGCTGATATACGAAAACCTGATCCGCCCGCGCGAAGCGGTTTCCGTGGTCGAGGGGCACGACATCACGACCGCCGACTTCGAGGAACGCGTGCGCTTCCTGCGGTGGGAAACCGGCCAGCAGATCCGCGACCTCTACGCCCTGACTGGCGACATTAACGTCATCAACCAGTACGCCTCGCAGCTCACCAACCCGATCTCGATCGGCAGCCAGGTCCTCGACGAGATGGAAGAGGAAATTCTCATCGAGGAAGAGGCGCAGGCGCGCGGGATCACTATTGACGAGGCGGCGGTCGATAAGCGAGTCGATGAGTATTTGGCGCAGAGCTACGGGCTGACGCTGCCCGGCGCGCCCACCGCCACCCCCACGCCAATCCCAAGCGTGACGCCGACGCCGCTGGTGTCGCCCACGCCAACGGTCGAGCCGTCGCCGACCACCCCGCCCGCCACCGCCACGCCCTCTGAGGACGAAGCGGCAGCGGACGAGGAAGCGACCGAGGATGAGGCCGACACCACGCCAGAAGCCGAGCCGACGACGAGCGCCACCGCGACCGCCACGGCGACGCTGACCGCCCCGGACATCCAGGCGACGATCGCTCGCGCCGAAGAAACCTACTTTAAGGCAGCCCAAGATGGCGCGGACGTCGATCGCGAGGTCGTGCGCAAGGTCTTCTACTACGACGCCCTGCGGACCGCGCTGATGGACGCGATGGCGGCTGAAGCGCCGACCGAGGAACTTCAGGTGCGCGTGCGCCACATTCTGATCGCGTTCGACCCGGCGAACGTCGGCTCCGGCCTTCCCGCCACGGAAGAACAGCGCGCCGCCGCCGAGGAAAAGGCGAACGAAGTGATGGCCGCGATCCAAAACGGCGAGCCGTTCGCAGACCTGGCGCGCGAGGTGTCGGACGACACGGGCAGCGCGCAGAATGGCGGCGAGCTGGATTGGCAAAGCCCGAGCGGGTTCGTCTCGGCGTTCGCGGACACGGTGACCACGGCTGAGATCGGCGAAATTGTCGGGCCAGTCGAGACGGAGTACGGCTATCACATCATCCAGGTGCTGGGCCGCGAGGTCCGCGCGCTGACCGACACGCAGCTCAACCAGCGCCGCAGCCAGCTATTCTCCGAGTGGCTGACCGAGCGCAAGGCCGCCGCGAACATCGAGCGCAGCGACAACTGGCTGGATCGCATCCCGGACGAGCCGACGATCAACCAACTGCTGGGCGACCTGTTCAGGTAAACGGTCGGGCACAATCAACTGGAAGCAAGCGCGAGCGGTTCCGATTGGGGCCGCTCGTTTTATTTCCTATGAGCGCGCGTCGGCGGACGCAGCCGCCCCGGCCGAGCGTCGCCGCGCCAGCATCAGCAGCCCGCGCAACGCCACCGCCCCTGCCCCCAGCGCCGCTAGCTGGATCACCCGCGCCAAGGTCGCTTCGTTAATGCGGATATCATACCCGCCGTAGAAATCGAGGTACGCGCCGATCTCGTTGGGGATCTCAAGATGCAGTTTGTTGTAGTACGCGACCGCGCCGAGCATATAGGCGACTTCGACCCACGAGACGTTTTCCGGCAGCACGATCGCCAGCGCGATCACCAGCGGGACGAACAGAAACGTGGTGAAGCGCCAGAGGTCCGTCCCGCCGTACATCGCCAGCGCAAGGACCAGCGCCACGTACAGCGCGAGCGCCGCGCGATACCCCGCCAGCCCGCGCCACAGAGATCGCAAGCGCGCAGGCGTCAATAGCAGCCAAAGCGGGAGCGTGTAGCTCGCCACGTTAAACAGCAGATTAAACCACCGCCGCCGGGAGAGTGGAGTCCGCACGAGTGTTTCGAGCAAGTCTGCACTCGACTGGTTGAACGGGTCGAGATATTGCCCGCTGACGGAGATCGGGATTACCAGGCGCGGCACCAGGATACACGCCGCCGTGACCAACATGACGACGCCCGCCCACGCCAGCCGCGAGCGGTCGCGCGTCCGCCAGAAATCCCACAGCAGCGCGGCGATCAGAAGCGCGAGCGGGATCGCAAGAAACTCACGCACGAACAGCCCCACGCACGACACGACCAGCGCCAGCACGATCCGCCGCTCAAAGACGGCCAGCATGGCGACGACCATCAGCGGGTACGCGAGGTGATCGGGGCGCGCCACGTCGAATAGCAGGAAGCGCACGTTATACAGGGATAGCGCGATCGCCAGCACCGGCACAGTTGCCCGCCAGCCACGCGCGCCGAAATATCGCGCCAGCGCCCACACGCTCACCAACTGCGCGATCGCGGCGGCGTACGCGATCACGACAAAGCCGGGATACGTCGAGGTGTAGAACAGGTCCCCGGCGGGTGAAGCGCTGACCGCCAGCGTGTGCTCGATGGGGAGAATCCGCGCGATCCCCCCAGCCAGCAACGGCGTCAAAAAGCGGTAGACGAACGGCGCGATCAGGTTGTCGTTACCGATCAGCCCGCGCTCCGCCATATCGTAATAGAGCGCAAAATCCCAGTAATAGCGCGCGGTGTCGAGCGTGTTCGTCAGCAGGTCCAGCGCCAGCACAAGCGCCGCGCAGCCGAGCGCCGCGAGAGCATACGGCTTGAGACGAGCGCGGCGTTCGGGTGAAAGCAGCGGGGAGCGAGTCGACATGGGCGGGGAAATCCTTATGCGATCATTTGATCTGGCGCAGCGGGAGTTTACCCCATCGGCTCGGGGCGACAAGCGGCGCTTGGCGGGAGGATGCGGTTATGCCACAATGTTCATAGAAACTTAAGCGTGCTGATCCGTCTACTCAAAGGAGCGATCGCGTATGGTCGTGCCGCGTTTCCGGCTGATGACGATTGAGCGCCACATTCTCGAACAGCAAGGCCACCACCCTAAAGCGACCGGGCGGCTGACGTCTCTACTATACGATCTGGCGCTGGCCGCCAAGCTGATCGCGCGCGAAACCACCCGCGCCGGAATCGCCAACATCCTTGGCGCGACGGATAACGAGAATCCGCACGGCGAAGTGCAGCAGAAGCTGGACGTCTTCGCGGACCAGGTGATTTTCCGCATCAACGACCACACCGGCCGCGTGTGCGTGATGGCGTCCGAGGAACACGACGGGTTGCTCCCGATCCCGCCGCACCACCGCCCCGGCTACTACGTGCTGATCTACGATCCGCTCGACGGCTCGTCGAATATCGACGTGAACGCCTCGATTGGCACGATCTTCGCGATCCACCGGCGGCTGCAACCAGGCGACGGTCACGGCACCGAGGCGGATGTGCTCCAGCCGGGCAGCAAGCTGGTCGCCGCGGGCTATGTGATTTACGGCTCCAGCACAATGCTCGTCTACAGCACAGGCGACGGGGTACACGGCTTCACGCTGGATCCGAGCGTGGGCGAGTTTCTGCTCAGCCATCCGAGCATCCACATACCCTCTCCCCCGGCGTATTACAGTGTCAATCACGGTTACGAAAGAAGCTGGACGGAAGGGGTGCGGCGCTATGTTCGCTGGCTGCAAGGGCTGGATGGGACCGGCGGCCCGGCGCTTGGACA
>CBINGT010000199.1:0-6818 GCA_966250245.1 uncultured Anaerolineae bacterium | reverse complement strand
ATCGCCTCGCACGTCATAAGAGGAAGCAGTATGCGTCGTATTCCGCAGTGGTTTGTATTCGCCTGGGTGATCGTCTTCGCGCTGGGATCGGTTGGCGGCGCGGTGCTCGCCTATTCGTACGTGCGCGAGCGCGCGACCGAGCTCGACGAAGTGGTCGACCTGCCAGAGCTGCCGCAGCTTAGCGGCCTCAATCCGTTCGCAATCGAGGACGAGCCATCAGAGGACGTTGCCGATCCGCTGCTGGACGCCGAGGAAGCGCCGGTTGTGGACGACTTGAGCGATGGCGAGGTGGGTGACGTTGCAGGCGACCCGGCGGAGCCCGGCAGCGCGCCCGAGGAAGGCGAAGAACCTGCTGAGGTTGCCGCTGCCCCCGATACGGAGGCATCCGGCGATGAAGCGGAAGCCGCAGCCGACATGCAGCCCGCCGACGCCGAGACGGTCAGCGCCGAAGCCGAAGCGCTCGCCCAGCTTGAGCCATGGGACGACCCGCGCCGCGTGACGATCCTGCTGATGGGCATCGACCAGCGTGAAGGCGAAACTGGCCCCTTCCCGACCGACACGATGATCCTGCTTTCCATCGACCCGGCAGGCAAGACGGCCGCCGTGCTGACCATCCCGCGCGACCTGTGGGTCGAGTTCCCCGGCTTGCAGGAGCCGGGCAAGATCAACACTGCCATGATTCGCGGCGATCAGGTCAACTATCCGGGCGGCGGGGGTCCTGCGCTGGCGATGAAGACGGTCGAGCGGACGCTTGGCGTGCCGGTGCATTATTACGTCGTGATCAACTTTGAAGTGTTCATCGAAGTCATCGACGCGATCGGGCCGATCGAGGTCTGCCCGCCAGAGCCGATTGACGACGATGAGTATCCCGATGGCTCGTACGGGACGATCTCCATTCACTTTGACGCCGGATGCCAGGAGCTTGATTCGGAGCGGCTGCTGCAATACGCCCGCACGCGCCACGGTAACAGCGACATCGACCGCTCGCGCCGCCAGCAGGAAGTGATCATGGCTACGCGGGACCGCGTGCTGTCGGCAGGCGGCGTGATCTCGCTCATCCCGCGCGCCCCGGCGCTGTGGGAATCTATTCAAGAGAACGTACGGACCAACCTCAGCCTGCAAGAGATCATCCGGCTCGCCCTGGCCGCCGAGAGCATTGAGTCCGAGAACATCCGCCAGGGGCAGATCACGTTTGAAGAAGTGCTCATGCAGCAGTCCCCGCAGGGTGAGGATATTCTCGTCCCGATCTCGACCGATATCCGCCTGCTGATCCAGGACCTTTTCCGCCCGGCTGGGACGCCATCGCAGCGCCCGGCGCCCGCGCCCGAAGCAAGCGAATCGGCCGGAAGCTGAGCGGCGAGCATCCTGCCGCAAAACTGGAGCGGGGTGGCCGCTCGACGTGGCTCCACCCCGCCACACTACTCCAACAAAAACCGGGCGTGCTGGCCCGGTTTTTCGTGTCTCGCAGTCTCGCAGCCCTACAGCCGCTGGAGATGCGTTTCTTTGCTGTTGGACGGGTAGCGCAGCCCGTAGCCGATCAGCCGGTCCATGCCGATGTGCGCGATCCACACCGTCGCGATCTGCACGCCGAGCGACGCATCGGCCAGCAGCGACACCACGCCGAGCGCCACAGGCAGCGAGTAGTTGTGCACCACGTCGTACAGCACTGCGCCAAGCCGGTCATTCACCGCGAGGGCAAGCAGGCTGATGTCGGGCGCGATCAGCAGGCCGACGAACGCTAGCCAGCTCCAGCCCGCGTCAGCGTAGAGAGCGATCGCGCCGATCAGGATCGCGGCGCTTTCCAGACGCAGCAAGAGCGCCGGAAGCGAGAGACGCCGGGCGCGCTCAGAGGTGAGCGGTCTTGTGGTGTGCATGATGAAAGTCTCCTTGTGCCCGTTGGGGGTATGAGCGATCAGGCGCGCGGCTTGCGGGCGGCGAAAAGGCTGATGTGCTCGAGGTCTTCCGCTTCGAGCACCGTCCAGCCGGGGAAGTGCTCCGGCAGTTCCCCGCGCCGCAACAGGTATTCCGGATTCGTCTCCGGATGCCGCGCCAGATGCCCGGTATTGAGCGTCTGATAGACTATTACGCCGCCGGGCCGCACACGGTCGCGGATTTCCGGAAGCAACGCGCGATCGAGGAAGCGGAAGACGCACACCACATCATAGGCGCGCTTCGGCAGCACGAACCGGTCGAGATCGACCGCCACGAAATTGACCCGCACGCCTCGCGCCAGCATGTCCCGGCGGGCGTGGCGCAGCGCCACCTCGCTGATGTCGAACGCATCGACCTCGTAGCCCTGCTCCGCCAGCCAGATCGCGTTATGCCCCAGCCCGCAGGCGAGGTCCAGGGCGCGCGCGCCGGGCGTAGCGGGCGGCGTGTGACGCACCAGCAGAGCATCGGGCGCGTCTTTAAGCTTGCGCTCCGACGGGTTGGCATAGCGCCGATCCCAACGGTCACGGTCGGATTGGGCCATGATGGGTCCTTTGCAAACAGGGAGCGATCAACCAGATGCGCGCCCCATGTAGACGGGCCGGTAGTCGAGCGCATCCGGCACAGCGTCAAGCGCCTGCTGGTCGCCAGGCATCAGCGGCAGACGTGGCGTGCGCGCCCGCAGGCGATTCAGGTGATACGCCTCGCGCACGGCATCGAAATCGGGCGCGCGCCAGTTCGCGGGCAGGCGCAGCGTGGCAGCGACCGCCATCACCCGCTGCCCGGATGCGCTCGCCCACACATCCACTTGACCGGCCAGCAACACGCGCGCCTGCGCCTGCGCGTCGCTCTCTGTGCCGCCCGCCTGCCGGTTGAGCTTGCCGAACAGGTTCCCGCTCAGCCGCTTGACCAGCTTATCCGCCTGCCTGGCGCTGACGCCATGCTGCTCGGCCAACTGAGCGATGTCCGGCGGCAAAGCGGAGGCGCCGGCAGGCGCGTCAGGCGTGGAGCGCAGGGCCGCGTCGAGGTCGGCACGCGAGCGATCGGGGCGCAGAAACGCGGCCAGCGCGTCCGCCGATGCGTCTCGCGCCCCGTCACGCCACACGGCGAATCCCCCGTCGCCGTCGGACAGCCAGCCTTCGAGCAAGGGCGCGTCGAGCGCAGCGCCCAGCGCAGGCAGCGCGGCAGCCCCCACCTCGCCCAACACACGCGTCCACCCCTCGGCGGGCGGTGCGACGAAGGTCCGCACCAGGTCGGTCAGGCCGGGCGGCGTGCCGCTTCCGCCGGGGAACGGGTCATAGGGCTGGTAGCCGAGCGCGGCCAGCGACTCGCGCAGGGCCGATTCAACACGGTCAGCATCTTCGAGCGGGATAAACAGCGCGTGCCAGCGCGCGCTCATGGCAAACTCCTTCAATCGGTCAGCGGATGCTCGGCGAAGAACGCCCACAACTCGTCGCCGGTGTTGATGTCGGTGTTCGTCTCACCGACCGCTGCGGCGTCCATCCGCCCGACGACGCCGGGCAGAGTGTGCCCACCGCCCTCGACCACATTGTACTGCACGAAGCCACGCCCTGCGCACCCGCCGATATGATAGCGGTGGACCTCGGTCGGCGCGTCGGGGTCGGCTTTGGGCACGTCCTCGCGGATGACTTGCTCCGGATCGCACTGGTTATGCTCGGCCCAGAAGATCGCGGTGTCCGGCATGGACGCGGCGATGACCATCCCGCCGTAGCTGGCGCCCTGCCACGCCACGATCGGGTCTTGCATGCCGTGCATCAGCAGGATCGGCACGGCGGGCCTGCCCTCACACACCCCCACGAAGTTGGGCGAGAGCGTCGCGCCGACCGACGCAAATGCGGCGAACGTATCCGGCGCATCACACGCCAGACGTTGCGTCATAAAGCCGCCGTTCGAGAAGCCGGTCACGTAGACGCGCTGCCGGTCGATCGCCAGGTCGCGCGCCAGATCGTCCACCAGCCGCGTCAGGAAGCCAGTGTCGTCCGGTCCCTGGTCGAGGTAGCTCCACTCGCGATTCAGCCCGTCCGGATAGACCAGAATGATCCCCTCGCGCTCGGCCAGCTCGTTGAAGTTCGAGAGGTAGGCCATGCCCCGGCCGTTGCCGCCGCGCCCGTGCAGCGCCACGATCACCGGCATTGGTTCGGACGGATCGTAGGCATGCGGCACGTAAACCGTGTAGCTGCGCGGCACGCCGCCCCAGATCTCCATCGCGGGCGCGATGTGCTCGCCGAGGGCCGCCGGATCCGCTTCGTTCACCAGAAAATCGACGACCAGCTCGCTGGTATCGGTCCCGCTCTGGTTGAGCGCATACTCTCCCGTGCGTGACCAGTTCTCCCCGACGCCGGGCAGCGCGACGACGGTTAGGCTGCCGCCTTCATCGCAGCGGCCGTAATGGATCATGCTGCCGTGTACCCCCTCTTCCGGCGAAGCAATCGGGCACCCAAAGCGTTCCAGCCAAAACAGCATCGTGTCGGGGAGATCGACCCGCTGCGGCTCGTCGGTGGCGGCCGGTTCGAGCGTCCGCGCAGCTTCCAGGGTGATCGCATCCGGGTTCCCCGGCGTCACATTCCGGTCGTATACGCCGAGGACCATCAGCAGGGGCAGCGGCGCGGACTGGTCTGGACAGTTGCGGACGTGATAATCCCACACCGTCGCGCTGACGACCGCCACTCGCGCGAAGCGTTCCGGCATCTGGCACGCGGCGGAATACGCCAGCTCGCCGCCCTGTCCCAGCCCGGCCAGCACCACACGCGCCGGGTCCACCGGATAGCGCGCGCTCACGTCCTCGACCAGCGCGCTCAGAAACCCCAGGTCGTCGACCGGCTCCGGCGCGGGATACCACCCTGGGCGCGGGCGGCCGTCGTCCCAGTACAGATCGACGCTGTCCGGATAAGCCACCAGGAACCCATCGCGCTCGGCCAACGCATCCAGCCTGGTCAACGCGCGCAGGGCTTTGCCGGACGACGCGAACGGATGCAGCGCGATCAGCAACGGGGCGGGTTCGCCAGCGGCCAGACCGTCCGGCACGGTGAGCACGTAGCTACGCGTCAGGCCGCCGTATTCGAGCGTGAGATCTTCGCTCGACGCCTGCGCGCCCGCCGTGGGAGCCGCCACCAGCGCGCCGAGCACCAGCACGAACATCAGAACAAAGGGCACTGTCATTCGTCGCGTCATGGGTGAGGTCCTCAATTTGAGCAGTTAGCGGTTAGCGATTAGCGGTTAGCAGGAGCAGGGAATAGGGAGCAGGCAGTCGGGAGTAGGGAAAGCTGCTCTCCACACCGGGCACGGGTTTTCCTCGCGATCCGGCCCGCTACACTCCTGGCAGCCTCTGGGCAGCGCGCGGTTTTCTGGTTTTGGCTAACCGCTCACTGCCTGACTGCTAACCGCTCTGAATCGTTATACGCGGCTGCGCTGGCGCATGACCTCGAAGGCGAGTGCGGCGGTTGCGGCGGTGGTGCCGAGCGACTGGTCAAAAGCGCGCCCGTAGGGAATTTCAAGCAGCAGGTCAGCCTGATCAAGAAACGATCGCGTGATGCCGCGCCGCTCCCCGCCGATCACCAGGAACAGCGGCCCGCTCAAGTCCGCCTCGTAGATCGAGATAGCGCCCTGCTGCGCGGTGCAGGCGACCGTCAGGCCGCGCGCGCGAAAGTGCTCCGCCGCTTCGAGCGCCGTCTCCGCGACCGCGGTCGGCATCCACTCCGACGCACCGGCCGAGGCGCGCGCCACGATCCCGGCGGCAGAAAGCCAGTTGCGCGGGCGGACGACCAGCCCGTGCGCTCCGGCGGCATACAGCGCGCGGACCGCCTGCCCGAAGTTGAACGGGTCTTCCACGCCGTCTAGCATGGCGACGAACGGCGCAGCCTCCCCGGCGGCCAGATCGTCCAGCGCAAGGAACGCACGCGGCCCCACGCGAGCGATCACCCCGCCGTGCGTGTTGCCCTGTGCGATCGCGTCGATCTCGGCGGAGTCCACGCGCTCGAACGGGATACCGGCGTCGCGGGCGGCGTGTTCCAGCCACGCGATGCCGCGATCCCACTTGTCGCGGCGCACAAGGATCGCGTCGATCGGGCGGCTGCCCGCTTTGAGCGCGGCGCGCACCGACACAAACCCTTCGAGGATGGCAAACTCGCTCACGCCGCCTCGCTCCGGCTCAGCCTTC
Organism: uncultured Anaerolineae bacterium; assembly: GCA_966250245.1. Classification (GTDB taxonomy): domain Bacteria; phylum Chloroflexota; class Anaerolineae; order Aggregatilineales; family Aggregatilineaceae; genus DYGX01. Next base: position 712 of record CBINGT010000199.1, on the reverse strand, counting down.
CACCAGGAACGCGATCAGTTCCGGCAGCCGGTCCGCGAAATCGGGCGGGTAGTCGTGCCCCAGACCGTCCACCACCCACAGGTGCAGCGGCAGCCCGGCGGCCTGGAGCCGGTCCGCCAGCGCGGTGATCAAGTCGTGCATCGGGTCGTCCGTGCCGATCACCATCACCCCGCGCAGGCCCGACGGCAGCGGCTCGCCCAGCAGGCGATCGATCTCGTCCGGCTCGCGCAGCAACGGCCCGGCCGGCGCGACCGCGATAAACCCGTCCGCCGGAAGCACGCCACGCAGCGCGAGCGTCAGGGCCAGCTCTGCGCCCATCGAAAAGCCGCCCGCCACAAAATGCCCCGCCTCAATCGGGTATTCGTCGCGTAGCGCCTCATAGTGCGCCTTCAACTCGCGCTCGGCCTTGCGGTGATCGGTCCACACGTAGCGTTTGGGACGCGCGATCTGCGACGACTGCGCCAGCGCCACCAGCCACCCGCGCGCCAGCAAGCCAGACCAGCGCGGAAACTCGATCGTGGCGTTGTGCATGTTGCCGTGCAGCGCCAGCAGGACGGGCAGCGGCTCCATTGCCTTCTCCGGCAGGCGAACGAAAAGCTCCGGACGGGCGCGGGTCTGCGCCGCTACCTGCCGCTGGTCGGACAGTGCGCGCAGCCGGTGAAACTCGTCAAGGTCGCGCAGCGAGGCGAGATCCGGCGCTTCCCAGAAGACC
>CBINGT010000198.1:0-6862 GCA_966250245.1 uncultured Anaerolineae bacterium | reverse complement strand
GCGGGCTTCATGGGAATACTTTTCGTCGTCATGTGTATCGGCCTCGCACCTGCACCGGTCTAATAGGTCTCTTTGCGGCCCAGCCACAGCTTCAGCAGGCCGACCCCCAACAGCACGATCCCGAACCACGCCACTGCCATCGCAGAGGGGTAACCCAGGTCGATGCTGCGCCACAGGAATGCCCGCTTCTGGATGTACGTGGCAACCGTTTCCGAAAAGTGCAGCGGCCCGCCGCCGGTCAGCACCCACACCACGTTGAACGCGCGCATCTTGCCCATGAACGACAGCAGCGTTACGGTGATCAGCACCGGGCGCAGCAGCGGAATCAGCACGCGCCAGACGATCTGCCGCGTGGATGCCCCGTCCACCCGCGCTGCCTCGACCAGATCGTTGGAAATAGTGGAGAGCCCGGCCAGCACTAGCACGAATGAGAAGCCAAACGTCGCCCAGAAGTGGACGAAGATCACCACCGCCAGGGGGGTGTCCCGCCGCCCAAGCCAGTTCACCGCCAGCGAGTCCAGGCCAATGGCGCGCAACCCAACGTTGAGCAAACCCCAGTCATAGTTGAAGATCCAGCGCCAGACCAGACCGACGATCACACCGGAAACCAACATCGGCGTGAACCAGGCCACCCGATAGAACCGGAAAAACGGCACCTTGAAATACACCAGCAGCGCCAGCCCTACCGCCGTAATCAGCTCGATCGTTGGGCCAACGGTCGACCAGATGAAAGTGTTTTTGACCGCCTGAATGAAGATTTTGTCATCCGGCAGCGCCTTGTAGTTGTCCAGGCCGACAAACGTCGTCGTGATCTGGCCAAGGTTCGCCTCGATGGTGTGAAACGAGTTGTACATGGTCGCGCCAACGGGGTAGAGCACGAACGCCGCATAGAAAAGCATGACCGGCGCCAGAAACAGCAGGATCGGCCCCCACGGTTTCTTGCGCGCGACATTTCGGGACGAAACCGCAGCCGACGTGAACGTTCCCGGTGAAGCGTGGGCCTTGGTGGTCATAGGGTGCCCCTTCAGCAATCAATGTGTGGGATGTGGAGAGCCGAGCTTTCCACATCCCACAAACGCGCGCCGGATGGATTACTCCACGCAGAGCGCCTCATCAAGCATCTCGATCGCTTCGTCCACGGTGAGCAGGCCGAGAGGCAGACCCTCATTGAGCGCAGCCACCACAGCCGCCTCGAAATCGCCACAACGCGTCGTCGTGCCGATAGCGGGGGTCATCGTGCCGTAGACCTTCGCAAACTCTTCCCAGTACCAGTCCCACTGACCAGGGACCGCGCCGAGCGCCTCTTGCAGTTCTTCGGACGGCCAGTCGGTTTCGACGTCGTACTTGATGGCGGATGGGCTGTTGGTGACCGCGGTCCACAGAGCACCGTACTTCGGCTGCGCGGCGAACGCCAGGATGTCGCCCGCGACGTCGGGGTGCTCAGTCGTCGAGAGGACCGCATAGCCAGACTCAAACGAGTTCCACAGCAGGTCGTTGCCCTTGCCGTCTTCCCACGAAGGATAGCGCAGCATGCCAAAGTGCCAGTTCGGGTCTTGCCCGCCGTTTTCCTGCGGCTGGAACGCCCGGCCAGGATACCAGGTCGGAACGTAGAGCATGCAGGCTTTCCGCTGGGTGTGGAAGTAGATGTGGAATTCGTCGATCCCCATCGTCGAGAAGGTCGTCGGCCACAGCCCGGCGTCGCGCAATTGAGCGGTGTATTCGAGCACCTGGCGCGCTTCCGGCGTGTCCCACGACTTCAAGCCGTTGTTGTACAGGTTCCACTCTTCAGGGCCGACCAATGTCCACAGCGCGGCCTGCGCTGGCCAGACGCCCGGATAGGCGCGGTTGCCGATCGCGTCCGCAACACCGGCGTAACCGGCGTCGCTGCACTTCTGGACGACTTCGAGGAATTCATCGGTCGTGAACTGATAGTCTTCGGGGACTTCGATGCCCAGCTCAGCGAAGATGTCCGGGTTGTAGAACAGCATGTTGCTGACGGCGCTGATGTTGAACTTGTACTGCCCCTCGATGCCCTGGTCTTCAAAGTTGCCGTCTTCCTTGATGCCCGGCAGGAAGTTGTCCCAGGGGAGATAGTCTTCGATGTCCAGCACCCAGCCCGCTTCGACCCACTCGCTCACTTCGAGGTCGAAGGTGGTGATGTCGGGCGCGCCCTCACCGGCGATCATCGTGTTGCGAATCGCGTCGAACAGCGGGCCCTTGTCCCACCACGTCAGCTCGATGGTGACGTTCGGATGCTCGGCCATGTAGTCCGCCGCGATCTGCTCAATCACGGCAACTTTGGCAGGCTCGTTTGCCCAGTGGCTCCACCACTGGATAGTCACTTGCTCGTCTTGCGCCAACGCCACCGCTGGAACCGACAGCGCGACGACTAGCAAAAGGGCAAAGATTTTTGCAAAGCTCTTACGCACGTTCCCTCTCTCCTCAGGAATAAGCGCTCTCACTTAAAATTGCTGGTGAATAGGCGATGCAGGTTGTGGAGCCTCCTTTCCCCCCTGCCCGGAAGACCCGAAAGCGCGCAGCCGGTCGGCCACCACCGCCTGAACCGCCGCGGTGGTGTGCGTTATCAGGTCGAGCAGGTCGCACGAAGTTTGAGCCAGGCAGGTTCGCGCCGCGTCAAGGTACGCGTGGCGCAGCTCAGTGTTGACGTTAATCTTGGTGACGCCGAGCGTAATGCAGCGGCGGATCATGGCGTCGGGCAGGCCGGACGCACCGTGCAGTACCAGCGGGACCGGCACAGCGGCGCGGATCGCTTCCAGCCGCGCAAAGTCGAGGCGAGGCTCGCCGGGATAGCGCCCGTGCACGTTCCCGATGCACACGGCGAGCGCGTCCACGCCGGTTTGCGCGACGAAGTCGGCGGCCTGCGCCGGATCGGTCATGCGCTGCTCGCGCGCTGCGACCGTCAGCCCGTCTTCATTTCCGCTGATGCGCCCAAGCTCCGCCTCAATCGTCGCTCCGGCGGCGTGCGCCAGCGCGGCCATCTCTCGCGTGAACGCGACATTGGCCGCGTAATCCAGGTGTGAGCCGTCCGCCATCACCGAGGGCATACCGGCGCGCAACGCGCCCGCCAGCGTGTCCGCCGAGGCGCAATGATCGAGATGGACGCTTACGGGAACAGTCGCGTGACGCGCGGCGGACAGGCAGAGGTCAACCAACGCCGCTCCGCCATACGCCAGCGCGGCGGGCAGCAGTTGCAGGATGACGGGGCTGGACTCCGCTTCGGCTGCAGCGATAACCGCGCGCACCTCTTCGAGGTTGTAGACGTTGAACGCGCCTACCGCGTAGCCGCCCGCCTGGGCAGGGCCCACCAGCTTAGTCAGGGATGTCAACACGGGAAAACCTCAAATAAATCCTTACGCCAAACGCAACGCTTTAAAAACCAAAGCGAGCGAATTTTCGTTTCCGACATTTCCCGGAAAAACAACGTATGCCGCCCCCGGAAAGCGACTCTCCTCGCCGAGCACCCACACCGGCACGCCCGGCAGAATCTGCCCGGCAACTGTCGCGCGCTGCACGCCGAGCCCCTGCGTCGCCACGTCACTGGACGTAATCCCGCCTTTGGCGACGAGGTAGCGCGGCTGCACGGTCAAACGTCGCACCACATCGATCAACCCCTGCGAGACGCGGCTCCCGAGGTGCAAGCTATGCGCCGGATCGCTCCCCCGGACAAGCGCCCGGCTGGTGTACACGACCACGTCGCGCCCCGCTTCGAGCAGGCGATTGACCGTCGCGGCCACTCGCTGGATTTCCCCTTCTGCGCTCGTTTCGTCAACCAGCAGGCTTGCCTGGATCTCGATTGCCGCGATGTCGGTATGCGTCAGGAGCATCTCAAGCTGGGCGGTCGTCTTGGGCACGTACGATCCCACCACGAACAGCCCGCCGCCCTTCGCAGGAAGCGCCAGATCGTGTGCGCTGAGAAGGGGACGCGCCTCAATCCCGGCGCGCACGCGGACAAACGACGCCGCCGTCCGGTACAGGTAGCGTTTTCCAGCGGCTTCGGCGCGCAGGAGCCCCGCGACGAAACTCTCCATGTCGCGGTACGTCAGCGCATTGACCACGCCAATCGACCCGCGTGGCATCGCCATAAGCTGCTCGCATACCTGCTCCGGCCCGCGCCGGATCGTCTCCAGGCTAATCGACACAACCTCGTCCGCGCGAACCTGCCCGCCGGTCTTTTCCTCGACCCACGCACGCAGGTTTGAGTTTTGGTATCCAAATGCCGCGTCGCGGGCATAGGGCGTCTTGGCGGCGGGGATGAAGCAGCTTCCCTCGGCGACGTAGTGCACATCATCCACCGTGAAGCGGCCGCCTTCGAGAAAGAACGGGACCAGCAGCCACGCGTCGAACTCGGCGCCCAGGGCGCTTTCCAGCGCGCGGACTTCGCCCGGAAAATGCCCGCGCAAAGTCGAGTCGCTGCGGCTGGTGACGGCGAGCGCGCGCCCGGTCCGCTCCGACGCGATCCGCAGATTCGTGCCGATCTCGCGGTTCAGGCGCTCGGCGTCGGCGGCGGGCAGGCTGCGGGAGTTAGTCAGGATGTAGAAGCACGTCGCGCCGGAGCCCAACATCGCCGCCAGGCTCTCGACATCCCACACCGTCAGCACCGAAACATCGTGTACCGTCTGCGTGCCGGTGGGGTCGTCGTCCAGCACGACGAGCGTTTTGCCGCTGGTGCGGATCGCGCCCCGAATCTCTGGCAGCAGCCCGACCGGATACTCTGGCGGCTGGCCTGATGCAAGCGAGACGGCGACTTGCGGCTGGGCGGTCAGTCGGTCCCCTGAGCGGCGAGCAGCTCACGCATGTACTCAAAGCCACACTGGCCGCTGGTGAATACTGGAACCCCGAACTCCGCCTGGGGATCGGGGTAGGTGAACAGGAAAACGGTCATCGAAAGCTGCGCCAGGACGACGCTGCCGAGCGGTTCGTTGCACAGCGTTTCGCGAATCGCATCCGCGATCAGCGTGTTGTGCCCGGCAATATCTCCGGCAGCGAGCCGGTGCCACGCTTCCTCGACCGTCACGCCGCAGAAACTGTACGACTTGCCCTTCGCCTCGGCCGTTTCCGCGAGCAACTTTTGCGTGCTGGCAACCGTGGGCCCGTGTGTCGCGATGACGAGCACTTTGCCGCCGTGATCGATGGCGCGCTCCATCATCGGGCGGTCGATTGGCACAACCGGCACATCCACCGCTGCCTGCACCGCCGGATACGCCCGGTTCATCGTGGAGCAAGTAATCAGGATCGCGTCGACATTGGCGAGCGACACCAGGTCTTGCGCATAGCGGGCGAAGGCGTCGATATTGGCCTGGGGCGGCGTGGGACGGCCCTGCTGGTGCGCCGTCATGAAGTTCATCTGCACGGCTTCATTCCCGGCCATGACCAGGTGCGCTCCGGGGCAGAACTTACGCCCAAAGTAATTGGCCCACAGCGCGATCCACGATGCACCGTTGATCAGCCCGAGCCGCTTGCCGATCAGGCGCGGGTCGCCTTCCGGCTCTGGCTCGGTGCGCGCGACGCCCGTCACGACAAGATAATCGTGGAACAGCCGCACAGGGTCGAGCTGCTGTAACGCTTGGTACGTCATCAGTAAACGACCTTTTCTTTTTTGAGCCGGATGGACTGGATAGCCGCCTCGGCGATATGCTCAGGCTGCATTTTGTGGTGGTTGAGCAGATCGTTCACGCCGCCACTATCCACCCACTGATCGCGCACGCCGATGCGGAACAGCGGAGCGGGGCAAACCTCGCCCAATACCTCGGCGATCGCCGCGCCAAACCCGCCGACAATCGACGCATTCTCCGCTGCGACCGCGCAGCCCGTCTTCCCGACCGAGCGGGCGACCAGCTCGCGGTCCAGCGGCTTGATCGACCCCATGTGGACGACCTCGGCGCTGATGCCATCGCCAGCCAGCAGGTCGGCGGCTTGCAGGCATTTGTAACTCATGAGTCCGGTGCCAAACAGCGTGACATCCGTACCTGGACGGATGACGTGCCCCTTGCCCCACTCAAACTTGTGTGACTCGTCGAAGAGGTCCGGCAAGGTGTAGCGCGTCACGCGGAAGTAAACGGGCCCCTCGGTTTCCATCGCGGCGCGCATAATCGCACGCAGATCGGCGTTGTCGCCCGGATCAGCCACACGCATGTTCGGCATGGCGCGCATGATTGCGATGTCTTCGATGCTGTTGTGCGAAGCGCCCGCGCGGCTGGTCGTCACCCCGACGTACGAGCCAGGGATTTTGACGTTCAGCGCAGGATAGCAAATCGAGATCGCGATTTGATCGAGCGCGCGACGGGACGCGAAGACGGCGAACGTACTTGGGAAGGGGATGAAGCCCATCAGCGCCAGACCGGCGGCCATTCCAAACATGTTCTGCTCGGCGATGCCCACCTGCACGAAGCGATCGGGATAGGCGTTCTTGAAGTACACCGCTTTGGACGAGGTATTCAGGTCGGCGTCCAGCATCACCATGTTGGGATATTCGGCGCCAAGCTGCACCAGCATCTTCCCAAACACATCGCGCATTTCTTCCGGCTGGTGTCCGTTTTCATTCGCCGCCATAGAAGACCTCCTTGTCCGTATCAGCGCTCAAGCGGCTGTAGCCTTCTTCCGGCCGCCCATAGTTGCGGGAAAGCTCGCGCAGCATGGTGTCCGCCGTTTTGGGATCGGGTGCGTGGGTGTGCCACTTGTAATTGAACTCGCACATGCGAACGCCCCGCCCTTTGACCGTGTGCGCGATGATCACAATCGGCTTGCCGCGCGGGCGAACCCAGCGCGCCTCGTGCAATGCCTGTGCGATCGCGGGTATGTCGTGACCGTCTACTTCGAACACGTCCCATCCAAACGACGACCA
>CBINGT010000197.1:0-6875 GCA_966250245.1 uncultured Anaerolineae bacterium | reverse complement strand
CCCGCGCAGCCCGTACGGCGTGGCGAAGGTTTACGGTCACTGGATTACCGTCAACTACCGTGAAAGCTACAAGATGCACGCAGTCAGCGGCATCCTGTTCAACCACGAAAGCCCACGCCGGGGTCTGGAGTTCGTCACGCGCAAGGTGACGCACACCGCCGCGCGGATCAAGCTCGGCATGGCGAACGAATTGCGCCTGGGTAACCTGGACGCACGGCGCGACTGGGGCTTCGCAGGCGATTATGTCCGCGCGATGTGGATGATGCTTCAGCAGGACGAGCCGGACGATTACGTCATCGCTACCGGTGAGACGCACTCGGTCGAGGAACTGGTGCGGACCGCGTTTGACTATCTCGACCTGGACTGGCGCGAATACGTCGTGCAGGACGAGCGTTACATGCGCCCGGCGGAAGTCGACCTGCTGGTGGGCGACGCGTCGAAGGCAGGGCGCGCGCTCGGCTGGGAACCAAGCGTCACGTTCACCGAGCTGGTGCGCATGATGGTCGATGCGGACCTGGAAATGCTGCGCAACGGCGAGACGGTCCGCTAACACGTATGCGGCTGATCGACACCCACTGCCATTTCGATTTCGACACGTTCGACGGCCAGCGCGACGAGGTCGTGCGCGAGGCGGCGGCGGCCGGAGTAACGCGCATCATCAACCCCGGAACCAGCCTCGAGCGGTCGCGCGCGGCTGTGGATTTAGCGGCGCGCTATCCCGGCGTCTATGCGGCGGTGGGCATCCATCCCAACAGTACTGCGGACTGGTCCGACGCGCAGCTTGACGGGGTCCGCGAGCTGGCCGCGCAGCCGAAAGTCGTCGCGATTGGCGAAATCGGGCTGGATTATCACTGGGACGACTCGCCCAAAGAGACTCAGTGGCGCGCGCTAGAGGCGCAGTTGGCGCTGGCGGCGGAGCTTGAACTGCCAGTCATCCTGCACAACCGCGAGGCCAGCGACGATCTGCTCGACATCCTGGCGCGGTGGACGCCTACCCTGCCGCCGTCCCTGCGCGACCGGCCGGGCGTGCTGCACTCGTTCTCCGCGCCGATGACCGCTGCCGAGCGCGCGCTCGACCTCGGTTTCATGCTTGGGTTCACCGGGCCGGTGACGTTCAAGAACGCGGACGATCTGCGGCGTATCGCGGCGCGCGTGCCGGACGACCGGATCGTGGTCGAGACGGACGCGCCGTTCCTGACGCCGCACCCGTACCGGGGCCGCCGCCCCAACCGCCCAGCGTATGTGCGCTTCATTGCGGAGCGACTCGCCGCGCTGCGCGTCGTGTCTGATGACACGTTCGCCGACCTCAGCACCGCCAACGCGGAGCGATTGTTCCGCTTGCCGCCGGAACAAACCGGGTAATCTGGCGTTTGCGTGTCGGGGCGCAGCAAGCTGCGCCCGGTGCCGAACGCTGATCCCCTCATCCTTCCGACCTTTGGCCGGTGTTTCTTTCCCCAGAACGAGGGAAGGAATAGCGCCTAAGCGCTTCCCCCTTCCCTCCTTGTGGGGGAAGGGCTGGGGATGGGGGTAAAAACACGGGCGGAGCAAGCTCCGCCCCTACGAAACGATCCGACTCCGCCGCTACGCTCAAGAACTGCGTACCCGCCCGAGCCCACTCACTCCATCGCGAAGAAAAGCTGGCTCCCACAAATGAACCGCGCGGATTCCCCGCATAAGAACAGCGCCGCGTCGGCGATATCCTGCGCCGACGCCGTGCGGCGATGCTGCCACGTGGACTCGTGGCGCGCGGCGGCGAGCGCGGCCTCGGCGCGCCCCGGCCCTACCACGCCCCACCCCGGATGGATCAGGTTAAGCGTGATGTTGTGCGAGCGTTCGTGCCGCTCAAACTGCTGCGCCATGAACCGGCGGGCTTCCGCCGCCGCTGAGCCGTGCGTCCAGCAGACGGGCTCAAAGGGGCAGATCAGCACGATCCGGCCCCAGTTATTCTGGCGCATCACCGGCAGGCACGCCTGGATGCACATCAGCGCATCCGCAATCTCGGCCTGCACAGCCGCGTCTAGCTCAGCGGTGGACATCTGCGCCGCCGCGTAAGGATCCCAGCCCGCGCCGACCCGGCTCAGCAACAGATCGACGGTCCCATACGCCGACAGCACGCCCTGGATAACTGCGGCGGCTGCGTCTGCCTGCTCGCCCTCGGAGAGCGGTAGCGCAAACGCCTCGCCACCCAGGTCATGCGCCGCGTAGACCAGCGCATCGGCCCGCGCGGGCGCGTCTGCGACCTCTTTCGGCGTGGTGTAGGCGATAGCGGTTTTGGCGCCGTGAAGCGCCAGCGAAAGCGTGATGCTGCGTACGATGCTGTCGTCGGCAGGGCCGGTGATCAGCGCGATCCGTCCTGAAAGCATTTCTTCCCCTTCCAAGCGGTTAGCGGCTCGCCGGTGGACCAGACGAGAAAAGCGGATTCCGCCTGCCCTGCGGAGCAGCGGGTGGCGCGATGCCTCGCGTCTGGCCAGGATGTCGCAATCTATTCGCCGCTAACAGCAATTTCCCCGACAAATACAATTTCCGGCTTAATCCCGCCGTCACTTATCGCATAAGGTTGCACAGCGCGCAAGTCGGCCGGGGCGCGTCCATTCCGCTTGTCCGCGCCCACCATCGGATGTTTCGCGAAATGCTGGTACAATGACCGCCGAGCGCCCTTCCCGCGGGAGAGAAACTGGAGTGGACCTGTCGATCATCATCGTCAGTTGGAATGTTGCGTCGCTGCTGGCCGAATGCCTGGACAGCATCGCCGCCGCGCCCGTAACGCGCATCTCGCCGGACGGGACGAGCATCGGAACGGACGGCCCGCGCGTCGAGGTAATCGTGGTCGATTCCGCTAGCACGGACGGCAGCGCCGCGATGGTCCGCGAGCGGTATCCGTGGGTGCACCTGCTGACCGAGCAGGAGAACGTCGGCTTTACGCGCGGCAACAATCTCGCGCTGGCGCGAGCGCAGGGCCGCTATCTGATGCTGCTCAATCCCGACACGGTCGTGCATGGCGACGCGCTCAACCGGCTGGTGAGCGCACTCGACGAGCGCCTGGACGTGGGAATCGTCGGCCCGCGCGTGCTCAACGCGGACGGAACGACGCAGTCCACGCGGCGGCGCTTTCCGACCGTCGCCACCGCATTCTTCGAGAGCACCTGGCTGCAAGGCTACGCGCCGCGCGGCGTGATCGAGCGCTTCACCGTGGCCGATCAGCCGGACGAGGGCACGTTCGAGGTAGACTGGGTACAGGGCTGCGCGCTGGTCGCCCGGCGGCAGGTCTACGAGCAGATCGGCGGGCTGGACGCGGGCTACATCATGTTTTCCGAAGAGTTAGACTGGTGCCGCCGCGCCAAAGACGCCGGATGGCGCGTGCTCTATCTCGGCGACGCGACGATCACGCACTATGGCGGCAAAAGCACCGAGCAAATCGAGACGCAAAAGCATATTTACTTTCAAGAGAGCAAGATCCGTTACTTTCGCAAGTTTCACGGCCGCGCGATCGCGTGGGCGCTGCGAGCATTTCTGCTGCTAAGCTACGGCGCGCAGCTTGTGCTCGAAGCGCTCAAGGGGCTGGTCGGGCACAAGCGCAGCCTGCGCCGGGCGCGCGTGGCGACCTATCGCCGCGTGATCGGCGCGCTGGCAACCGGCCGCTTTGCACGTCCGATCGCGGGCTGAGCACCCAACAGGACACAATATTTCATGCGAATCGGTCAGATCACCGGTGAATATCCCCCGATGCAGGGCGGCGTGGGCGCGTTCACGCAGGAACTATCGAAGGCGCTGGTCGCTCTGGGGCACGAGGTCTTCGTCTTCACGGATCACCGCGCGACGCCGCAACCGCCCGACAGCCCGATCCACGTCACGGCGGACGCGCGCTCCTGGGGCTGGGGCATGTTGGGGCGCATCCGGCGCTGGGCCGCCGCGCAACAGCTTGACGTGATCAATATCCAGTATCAGGCGGCGGCGTACAACATGTCGGCGTTTATCCACCTCTTGCCGGTGCGCCTGAGCGACGTGGCCGTCTGCACGACCTTCCACGATCTGCTCGTGCCGTATCTGTTCCCCAAGGCCGGTCCGCTGCGCTATCAGGCGGTGCTCACACTGGCGCGCAGCAGCGACGGCGTGATCGTCACCAACCGGGGCGACCGCGAGCGGCTGGCCACCGAAAAATCGCTCGCTAGCCTGCGCCACATCCCCATCGGCTCGAACATCGCGCCCGATCCACCGCCAGACTATAACCGCGCGGTGTGGCGAGCGGCGCTCGGCTACCAGCCGGACGACATCGTCGTCGGATACTTCGGCTTCCTTAACGCCAGCAAGGGCGTCGACACGCTGCTGCAAGCGGTCCGCATCGCGCGCAACGGCGGGCTACCGGTCAAGCTGTTGATGATCGGCGGGCGGACCGGCACCAGCGACCCGGCGAACATCCTCTACGCGCAGGAGATCGACGACCTGATCGAAGAGCTTGACCTGACCGAGCACATCACGTGGACCGGCTTTGTAGATTCGCGGAAGGTCAGCGGGCACCTGCTGGCAGCGGACATGATCGCGCTGCCATACCGGGACGGCGTGAGCTTCCGGCGCGGGAGTCTGATGGCGGCGCTGGCGCACGGCTGCGCGATCATCACGACGAATCCGCAAGTGGACACGCCCGAGCTGGTCGGCAACCGGCACGTGCGGTTGGTCCCGGCCGAGTCACCGACCGCGCTCGCGCTAGCAATCGAGGACCTTGCCAAAAACCCGGAGCTTCGCGCGGACATGGGCCGCAACGCCGCCAAACTCGCCGCCGACTACTCGTGGGAAGCGATCGCGGCGCGCACGGCCGCGTTCTATCAGGACTTGATCGATCAGGCGGGGTGATCGGTCGTCACCAGCGAGCGCGCGTACGCCTCGACCTCGTCCAGCCATCTGCGCCGCTGCTCGTGCGACGCCTGCGACACCTCGCAGAAGTTGATCCAGCGGGTCCGCTGCACGCCGCAGAATTCAAGGATGCCCTTACACAGTACGCTCTCGACCGACGTGTAGATCGGCCGTAGCGCGCCCATTGTCGTGATCGCGGTCCCGGTGCGAATGTGCGTCAGCAGGGGTGAGGCGTCTTCTTCGGCGAACGCCCATTCCGGCAGAAACACCTTGTCAAAGAAGCCCTTCAGCAGCGCAGGCATCACTTCCCACCACACCGGAAAGATGTAGATCAGGTGGTCGCTGCGGGCGATCCGCTGTTGGTATTCGATCACCTTTGGATCCAGCGCCTTGCCCCGCGTGTAGACCGCCAGTTCCTCAACCGTCATCACCGGGTTGAAGCCGTCGCGGTCGAGGTCGAGCACGTCCACCGTGCAGCCGGACGCTTCCAGCCCGCGCCGCACCGCGTCGAGGATGGCGAAATTGAAGCTCTTTTGCCAGGGGTGATCGATCGTGATCATTGCGTGCATAGCATGACTTCTCTCTTCTGTGAAACGCGCCGCGCCTATTATGCCGCAGTTGTCAGGCGGGCGCAGGCGGCGCGCCAAGAGAGTCATGCTGATGGCGTGACGATCGTGATCCGATCTTCAAAGCGCCGGAAGTCTTCGCGGTTGAAGGTGAGGAGAGTATCGACCCCGTACGCCAGCATCGTCGCAACGATGTTCGTGTCGTGAATCTGCTTACCCCGCGTGGGATAAGCTTCGAGTATCGACATCAGTTGCGCGGTGACTTCTGCTGACTCGTCAGCAACATGAAAAAGAGACAGGATTGCCTCAACCTGCCGTTTTATCTCACCGATACTCAGCGGAGCAACAAATGTCTTTGGGTGCGTGATCTGCACTAAGTATTCACGGACGACCTGGCGGCTAATCCACAATTCGACATCGTCCGCCTTGAAACGCTGGAGCGACGCTTCTGCTTCAACATGTCCAGGAATCTGAAGATGCAATGCACGCAGGAGAACATTAGTATCGACAAAAGTCCTACCGGCCATCGTCATCATACCAGTCTTCCCGGCGGAGTGATGGCACTTCAGCTATAGGCGCATCTATTTGAGCAGACCGCAGTAGCCTCATCCACTCGTCGGCGGACGAGTTACGCTGCTGTACCGTCTGCGCCAGATGGCGCAACAGATCACGCTTCTGCTCGTCGGGAAGTTGCTCGACAAGCTTGAGCAACGTTTCGTATGGAATATCAAGCTGCACGCCCATCAAAACGTCTCCCATTCAACACCACCGACCCTATCTCCATCTCCAATTATACCGTCGCCGTCAGGCGGGCGCAGGCGGCGCGCCCTGGCACGTGCCGCGCACATCCGGTACACTTCCCGCCCGGCACGCGATCGAGACGCATCACCGGATAAGGGGCAGAATGGAGCGCAGCGCACCCATCTCGAACGGTCAGCGGGCGGTGCTGGCCGCGATTCTGATCGGCTTCCTCGCGCTGGCGACGGTCTATAGCCTGGTCACGCCGCTGTTTGAGGCATCTGACGAGCTATGGCATTACCCGATGGTGCAGACCATCGCCGAAAACGGCTTCCGTCTGCCGGTACAGGATCCATCACAACCAACGCTTTGGCGCCAGGAAGGCAGCCAGCCGCCGCTGTATTACTATCTTGGCGCGCTGGCGACCTTCTGGATCGACACGTCCGACCTGCTGGAACTGCGCAAGCTCAACCCGCACGCGGACATCGGCGTCGTTGTGCCGGACGGCAACGCGAACATGGTGATGCACAGCCCAGAACGCGAGGGCTTCCCGTGGAGTGGCGCGGCGCTCGCCATGCGGATCGTGCGCTTCCTCTCGGTGCTGATGGGCCTCGGCACGGTGTATCTGACGTATCGCCTCGGCGCGGAGTTGTTCCCCACCAGCCCGGCGATCGCGCTCGGCGCTGCCGCGTTCACCGCCTTTAACCCCATGTTCCTGTTCAT
>CBINGT010000196.1:0-6936 GCA_966250245.1 uncultured Anaerolineae bacterium | reverse complement strand
ATTACGTCGATTTCGCGACCTACGAGCGGATCCGCCGCCTGGAAGTGGCCGAAGCCGCCGCATCGAACGAGGGTCTGGGTGGCAGCATGGCCGGGGCGGGCGTGGGGCTTGGCGTCGGGCAGCAGATCGGCGCGGCGCTCAACCCGGAGCAGGCTGCGCTGCAGCAACAGCAACAAATGATGATGATGCAAATGATGCAGCAGATGATGCAGGGGCAGAAGGGCGGCGGCGATGCTCCGGCGTCGGCGGGCGCGGAAGTGGCTGTCCCGCAGACTCCTGACGAGATCCGCGCTTACCTCGATCAGCTTGACGCGAAGCTGATGGCTGGGTCGATCTCCGAGTCGGTCTACGAGCGGCTGTACGCCAAGTGGGAAGCGCGCCTGAAAGAGCTTGGCGGCTAACTGCTGCATAGGGATACAAGCATACGAGCGGTCAGCAATGGCCGCTCGTTTTTTCGCCCTTCGCTAACCGCTAATCGCTGCTCCCCCGCCACTCAAATGCAGGCAGCGCCAGCGCATCCCCAAGCGGCGCCCCGCTGGCATCCGTCACCGGGACGCGCGCGCCCGGATCGTCGGGGTCGTAGAAGCCGATCAGCAGCCGGTACATGCCGGGTGCGAGATCGGCGGGCGTGTCCAGCAGGTGATAGGCGTCCCGTACGAGGGTGCCCGGCTCCCAACTGAGCGTGCTGGCGAAGCCGTCGCGCGGGCGGTGATCGTCCTGATCGACCAGCGGCCCGGCGTCTGTGTCGGACGCGCCCGGTCCGGCAAGGTGAACAAAGACGACGTAATCCGTGTCAGTCTGGCGTAGCGGCTCCCAGTAGAGCAGCACGGTCAGCGCAGGATTGTCCGGATCGGGCCCCTGGAGCGTATATCCCACCAGCCGCGCGAAGTCGCCGAACTGCGCGCCGCTTTCGCGCGCGATCTCCGAGGGGCGAACCTCCCAGCGGCGATACTGGTCCACGCGAAACGCGCCGGTCCATTGTTCCCCGATCGGCTGCATCTGCGCGGCCAGCCAATCTCGCACGTCCTGCGGCGCGCCGATCGCCCAGATCCCGGCGCGGAAGTTGACCTCAGGGCGAAGTTTCGCCTCGAAGTCAGTGTCCGGATCCAGGCTGATCTCGTCGGCGGGCTGGTTGAAGTAGTAGCCGAACGCCGGATCGGGCGCGGGCAGCACGACCAGATCGCCGGGGAGCGTACGCGCCTTGAGGAACGCGACCAGCCCCGGCCAGTCGGGCGCCTTGGGGTCGTCGCCGCGATAGTACGGGACCAGCACTACCGCGCTCAGCAGCGGCAGGCCGAGCATCGCAGCGGCGATGGCGGTTCGCGCGGGGCGGGCGTCGCGGCGCTCGAACAGCGGGAGCAGCGCCCAGGTGGTAAGCAGAATCAGCGCGGGCGTGGCGGCGAGGATGTAGCGCGGGTGAAAGACGCTCATGCGCCCGGCAGCGATCAACAGCAGCCCGGCGGGAATCAGCACGCTCAACGCGAGCCACGCGCCAACGCGCGGCCGTGGTGGTTTGCGCAGCGTCCACGCCACGGCGACCAGCGCGATCCACGCCAGCGGAAGCGCCGCATCCCACGGCGCGGGCGGTACGTCCCCAATCAGCAGGGTAGGCAGGAACTCGGTTAGTAGCGCGACGGGATCGGCGTCCCCCACGGCGCCGCGATAGCCGGTCTGCGTGAAAAAGTAGACCTGCACGAACAGGGGGATCAGCAGTATGCCGACCAGCGCCCACGCGGCGACGGCAGCGCGGAGGACGCGACGATCTCGGCGCGCGAGCAGCAAATACAACGCCTGACCGGCGACAAAAAACGCTTCGAGGAAGAACGTGTACAGCGCCAGCGTTTCGGCGGCGGCGTAGAGCAGCCAGTCACGCGGGCGGTTGCGGTCAGCGGCGCGGACAAACAGCCACAGCGCCAATGCGCTCAGCCCGGCCCAGATCGCGTAGTTCCGCACGTCCTGCGCGTGCCAGATCAGGTGCGGATTGATCGCCCACAGCGCCGCCGCGATCAACCCGGCGCGCTCGCTGTGGAGCAGCCGCCGCCCCAGGCCCGCCATCGCTGCGACGCCGATCAGGTTGCCGAGCAGCGGCAAATAGCGCATGGCGAGCTCGGTATCGCCCGCCGTCTGCTTCCACGCCCAGAACGCGACGAAGGTCCCGACCGGATGCGGCTCTTGCCGCCGGACGTCGTGGACGAGGTTGCGCGGGTCCGCCGCCCAATAGCGCACGGTGAAGCCTTCGTCGCCGCGCAGGGGGACGGCGTCCAGCCGGAACGCACGCAGCGCGAACGCCAGCCCCAGGATCAGGACCAGCCACCACAGCCAGCGGCGGCGTGCGGAGCTCATTCCTCGTCGTCGGAATCGTCTTCTTCGATCGGCACGGCGGCGCCACCCATCGCGGCCTCAAGCTCCTGACGCGTCACCAGCCCGTACATGCGGTCGATCTCGTCGAGGTGCTCTTCGGTCAGGGTGGGGCGCTCTTGCCCCTTGAGATCGCGCAGGTAGTCGCGCAGCGAGGGCTTCTTCTTCGGGTTGGCGTACAACACGGGGATGACCGGATTGTCGATCTCCAGCGTGACCTTCGGGCTGGTGAAGACGACCAGCGGCTGCACCTCAATTCCGGCATCCGGCGCGAGCTTGTTGACCAGCTTTTGCATTTCCTGCGCGTGCAACATCGCTTCGTTGAACGGGTTGCCGAGCAGGTCTTGCCGCATATAGCCGGTCAGCCGCGCGAACAGCCCGCGATCGCCGCTCCATTTCTTGCCGGAAACGCGATAGCGCCTTTCGTGCCACATCGGGGTAATCGTGAACACGCCTTCCGGGCCGATCAGCACGTGCGGCGCGGGGAGAAGGTACTGGAACAGCGTGTAACGCCGTCCGACGCCCTTCAACGACTCCTCAAGCACCCGCTCAGGGCGTGGCTCGCGGATCCAGGTGTTCGCCATGCGGACCGAGATCAGCGTCATGAACAGGAGCGCAGGCAGCAGAAAGCAGCTAATTTGTGTGGACGTCGCCGGGTCGGCAGTCCATGTGTAGAAGAACCCGGCGGCCATCCCGGCCAGACTGACAAAAAACAGGATATGTGCGATACGGCGGTTGCGGCTGATATGCGCTTCGTTAGTGACCACGCGCATGAGGTCGGACCTTTCTTCGGCAAGGCTTCGCGGAAACTTGGCGCCCAAAACAGCAGAAATACTACCACATAATTTCGCTTTTGAGAGCAATCCGCCGGCGCTCAGGCCAGGCCGGGCAGATGTGTCCTGGTCAACATGGCTGCTCCTGGTATAATCCGCTGCGCAGCCGGGCACGCCCGGTTGGCAGGGTTTAAGGAATTATGAGCGAAAGCAAACATACGCAGCAGTGCCCCATCTGCGGCACCAGCCAGCCGCTCACCTCGCGAGTATGCTCCAACTGCGGCGCGACGCTGCCGGGCGAGCCAGTGCGCGTGGTGCCGGTGCCCAAGCCGGAAGAGAAAGACGAGCGCCGCCCGCGCTACGACCCCGCCGAGGGAGATGACGACCTGTATGCGGGCGAGGTCGCGGGGGGACTCTGGCGGCGGGTCGCGCTGATCGGCATTGCGGTCGCGCTGGTGCTGGGGATCGGGATTGGCGCGGGGGTGATGGCGCTGCTGCGCGATGACCGGTCCGCCAACGGCGAGGAGCCGGGGGCGCAAACCGAATTGCTGACACCGGCCGGACCGACAGCGGTGGTCACACCGCCGCCGGGCGAAGAACCCGCCGCCGACGCGCCAGCGATCGCGCCTACTGAGCCGAGCGTCACGCCGCGCCCGACGTTCAGCCTGGCGACCGTGACGCCTGCGCCGCCTTCTCCCACGCCCAGCCCGACCCAGGGGCCGTGCATGCAGACGGCCAGCCAGGGCGACACGATCTACGGGATGGCGATCCGCTGCGGGCATCGCGATCTGTCCATCGTGGACCTCATTCTCGAGATCAACGACATGGACGATCCGAACCAGCTTCAGCTGGGGCAGACGCTCGAGATCCCCTGGCCGACGCCCACTGGCGGCGCCGTGCAGGATGAGAGTCCAGCGTCGGACGTGACCAGCGAGGAAGGGGATGCTGTCTCCATGCAGCCGACGCAGGCGGTCAACGAAGTCGGCACGCCGGATGCGCTGGCACAGTATCAGAATCTGGAACCGACGCTGCGCCCCGGTATGGCGTGGCATACGGTCCAGGCCGGAGAGACGATCATCAGCATCGCGCAGCAGTACGGCACTTCGCTGGAGACGCTGTCGCAGATTAACCCGGAAATCCCGTTCTTGCAGTGTGACTTTGGCTCGCCGACGGGTGGCGAGCGCTGCACTGTGTTGCTCGGCCAGGGGCAGCGGGTGCGCGTGCCCGTGCCGCTGCCGACGGTGACGTTCACCCCGTCGCCGGTTGGAACGCTGACGCCGACGCCCACGCCGACCGCCACGTTTAACGCGCCGTATCTGCTGTCGCCGAACGATGGCGCCGAATTCCGCGCCGATCAGATGGTCACGCTGCGCTGGGGCGGCACGGGCACGCTCGGCACGAACGAACGCTATCTGGTGCGCGTGGTCGATCAGCAATTGGAGCGCGAGTATCGCGAGCTGCTGACAGATATCGCGCTGATTCTGCCGCAAGCGTGGCAGCCACAAGATGGGCGCGCGCATACATTTGAGTGGACTGTTTCGCTGGTAACAATTGGCGCTAACCAGGACGTTGTCTCTGAGGAGTACCAGACGGCTCCGCGCCGGTTTACCTGGGCGAGCCGCTAGCCGCCGGATGCGGCAGCGAGGGGGGAAGCTCGACCACCTGCCCACGAGAGGATATGAGCATGAAGCATCGTCTGTCGATGGTGATCGCACTCGTCTTGCTGGCAGTGGCGTCGGGCTGCGGCGCGAACTCCGCCGCCAACCCGTCCGCCGATACCCTCACGCCGCCCCCGCTGCCATCCGAGCCGCCGAGCGCCACCCCCAGCCCTGAACCCCTCCGCGCCGCGACCCATACTCCGGCGCCGGTCGCGCAGGTGGCTTCGCCGACCCGCTCGATCCCGCCGACGATCACGCCGACCGGCAGCGCCACGCCCGGTCAGCCGACGGCGACGCCGACCGCGACTGACACGCCCGGCCCTTACGAGTACGTCATCCAGGCGGGCGATGACTGCATTGGCGTGCTGTACAAGCACGGCTTCAACGATCTGGCCGCGATAGACGTGCTGCTCCAGCTTAACGGCTTGGCCGACTGCCGCCAGCTTCCCGGCCCAGGGACGCGCATCCTCGTCCCCCGGCCGACTCCGACCGCCACGCCCGAAGGCTATGACATCACGCAGACGGCTGTCGCCACCAGTGCCCCGCCGATGATCACGCTTGAGGTGGCGGGGCCAAGCTTCTCAATCCAGACCTACACCGTGCAGCAAGACGATACGCTGAGCAGCATCGCGATCGCGGTGGATTCCACGCTGCGCCAGTTGTGCGAGTTGAACTCCGGGCCGGGCGGAATTGACTGCCGTGGCTGCCAGTGGGAGTCGGCGCATTGCTGCTGCCCGGTCGCACCGGTGCTGTCGGTCGGCCAGCAGATCAACATCCCCGCACCGACGCCGACGCCGACCTTCACGCCGACGTTCACCGGCAGCGAAACGCCGACGCCCACGCCCACGCACGAGGCGCCACAGATGGTCTACCCGGCTGCAGGCGCGGAAGTCAGCGGGCCGGTGCGGCTCAGTTGGGTGACGGTCGGGCCGCTGGCGCCGGACGAGATGTATCTGGTGAGCGTGCGTGACGAAACGACCGGGCAGACGTTCAGCGCGCTGACGCGGCAGTTGTCGTACGATCTGCCGTCGAGCGTGCTGCCTGCGGACGGTGCGCCGCGCGAGTTCGCATGGCAGGTGTCAGTCGTGCGCGAGGCCGAGGACGGACTGCTGCACCCGACGGGCGCCGTTCAGGCGGAGCAGTCGTTCACCTGGCAGGGTGGAAGCTAGTTTGAGGCGTCTTCCGGCGGCACGCTTTCCAGCGTCACGTTGAGCCGCTGGCCGCGTTGCACGCGCGTCTCGATCGACTTGGCCTCGCATTGCAGGTTGGTGGCAGGGTCGCGCGGGTAGGTCACCTCATAGCGGTACAGCGCATCGGGGATGACCTCAATCGTGATCGATTCGCCCTGGGCGACGGTGTGCGTGGTGGTCTGGCCGGACGGCGTATGTACCAGCGAGATGGTCGCCGTGCCGCATTCGGTGCTGTTGGTGAAGCGTAGCACGGATTCAGTCGAACAGGCGGTAAGGGCCAGCATCAGCACCAGCCCAAGCACTAGCAAACCGCGTCGCATGAGAAGCTGTCTCCTGGGGAGCGGGACCAACGGGCGGGATTATACGGTCCGGCGCAGGCTCTGACAAGACCAGGCGGCCGGAGAGGCAAAGGAACAGGCAGGGAACGATTATCAGGAGCGCACGAGCAGTCGTGTATGAGGGCGGGCTGCGGGTGGTGGAGCGGCCTGCGCCGCAAGCGGGGCAGGGCGAGGCGTTGATCCGGCTGCGGCTGGCGGGCATCTGCAATACCGACCTGGAACTGATGCGCGGCTATAAGGATTTTGCCGGGACGCTTGGTCACGAGTTTGTGGGCGAAGTGATCGACGGGCCGGATGAGTGGCTTGGGCAACGTGTCGTCGGCGAGATCAACGTGAGTTGCGGCGAGTGCGACATGTGCCGCCGGGGGATGCGCTCGCACTGCCGGAACCGCGCGATACTCGGCCTGGCGCAGTATGACGGCGCGTTTTCAGACGTCTTCCGGCTGCCTGTGGCGAATCTGTGGGCCGTGCCCGACGCCGTGCCGGACGATGCGGCGGTTTTCACGGAGCCACTTGCCGCAGCGTGCGAGGTGCTGGAAGCGAATGTCATCACGCCGGAGTCCCGCGTGGTGATCGTTGGCGCGGGGAAGCTCGGACTGCTGGTGGCGCAGGCCGTCCG
>CBINGT010000195.1:0-6943 GCA_966250245.1 uncultured Anaerolineae bacterium | reverse complement strand
GACCACGTGCGCCATGATCAGCCCGATCAACGAGCCGCCCAGGTTCACGTTCTGCATGAACTGGAACAGCGGGATCAGGATGCTTTGATAGGGGATGAACATCCCGAACAGCATCAGCGGGAAGACGATGTTCGCGCCGGGGAAACGCCACTTCGACAGCACGTACCCGTTCATCGACCCCATCATGGCCGAGATGATCGTCGCGGAGATCGTCAGGATGAAGCTGTTACGCAGTTTCGGGCCGAGCATGTCCAGCGCCTCGCGATAGCTGGCCCAATTGATTGTGTCCGGCGGCTGCCAGACCTGGTTAAGCTGCCCGGCGGCGTCGGGCGTCTTCAGGCTCGTCATCACGACCGTATACACCGGCATCAGGAAGACGAGCACCATCGCGATCAGGAAGAGGTAGATCAGCGGACGCACCAGCTTGCCCAGCTCGAACGGCAGGCGGCGCGCTTCCGGCTGCTTGGCGAGCGCCGTCGCCAGACCGGACGATCCGGCAGGAACCAGCTCAGGCTGCCGCCCGCGCGACAAAACATAGGCCCACAGCGGGAGCAGTAGCACGAGGTTGCCCACGCCGCCCACCAGCGCCCCGATCAGCGCGCCAGTCTGCGCGTCGCGCCGCGTGTAGTCGTACAGCAGGTACGTGCCCAGGCTGCCGACCAGCATCCCGAAGATCACCCAGTTCACAACATGGGTCATGGTGATGGTCATGGCTGCCTCTCCTTAAACCTCGTGCTCGCCGCGCAGCGCCGTCACCAGATACGGGATGATCACGACCGCCACCATCACAAGCAGCACGATCGCAATCGACGAGCCGATCGCAAACTTGTTGCTGCGGAACATCGTGGTATAGACCTGCACGCCCGGCACGCTCACCGGCAGGTAATCCGTCCCGGCCATCGCAAAGATCAGGTCGAACACCTTGAGCGAGATATGCCCCAGCACAATTGCCGCGCTGAGCGTGATCGGTTGGAGCAGCGGCAGGATGATCTTGGTGTACACCTGGATCTCATTGCACCCGTCGACCCGCGCCGCTTCGCGCAGGTCTTCCGAGATGCCCCGGATCCCGGCCAGGTACATCGCCATCGTGTAGCCGGACATCTGCCACACCGCCGCGAGAATGACGCCGACCAGCGCCACGTTGAACCCGAACGATTCCTCGTAATCGACATTGGGGAACGACTCAGCCGCACCCAGGAGATACGCCACCAAGAGGATCGCCGCCGGAACGCCGAACAGGAACGCACCGCGCCGGTTGCCATGCCACAGCTTATTGACGACAACCAGCAACATCCCCACCACCAGCAGCGCCATCACATAGCGCGGCACGTCCTGCCAGTTGAACAGGCCGTGCATCTGTGGGTCGTCTTCGTTCCACGTCAGGAAGTCCGCCGCAATCCACCCGACCAGCACCAGAACCGGCACGCTGACAAAAATCGCGGTCAGCCAGCGGCGGCGCACAATCTGCTGGATCAGGATGAACGCCATCACCGCCAGGATCACGACGATGGTCAGCGTGGGGACCTCGTGCCAGTTGAACTCGTACGCCTTGCGGTTGTTCAGCCACGAGAACGACCACGCCTCGCCGCCGAACAGCGTGGGAAGCTGGTTCACGCCGCCGCGCGGGTTGAGCAGCCAGCGCCAGATCGTGCCGGTGACCGCAAACGAGAGCGCCATCGGGAACAGGAACACCGTGCGAAAGAAGCCCTCGCCTTTGATTCGCTGGTCCAGCAACACAGCCAGCAAAAAGCCCAGCGTCAGACATCCGACCAGGAAGAAGCCGGTAAAGAAGAATGTGTTGACTAGCTCTTGCCGAAACCGGAAGTTAAGGGCGTGGCTGAAAAGGTTCTTGTAATTCTCAAACCCGATGTAATTCTTGTCGGACGTGTCCAGTCCTTCCCAGTCGGTCAACGACCAGAGAAAGGTCTGCCCGATGAAGCCGTAGACGAAAATCGCCAGCAGAATGATCGACGGCAGGATGGTGAGGAAGGCGAACAGGCGATCGCGGTTGATGCGGCGGAGCGACAGGCTCAGGTCGCTCAAGCGGCTCCGCCCCTGGTTGGCTGTTAGTTGCATGGCATCGCATCCCCTCGGAATGTGGCGTCGTGAGCCGCCCCGATCGACGCGAGGTCCCGCCCACCGGGACGAGACCTCGCATTGTGGTCGTCACAACAGCGCTTGCTCGTGCCGGACAGGGTCGCCCGGCGCGCAGACGCAGCGCTTATTCGGCGGTTCCGGCGATCCCGGCCTGCTCAGCGAGCGCTTGGGCAGCCGCGCTGGTCGCCTGGGCGTTCCGCGACGCCAGGAACTGCTCCATCACGGTCGCGAACTCGCTGCTGAACGTTTCGGGCGCCACCGCGCCGTGCGCCAGGCTGCCGACGATCTCGTTCGTCTGCCAGTCCTCGGCGGCCGACTGGAGATATGCGTTGTACTTCGACAGGTCACTGTCGGTGCGGGCGGCGATGGACCCCTTCAGCGGGTTGAAGACGTCCTGGCCCTCGACCGAGCCGAGCAGGCGCAGCCACGCGATCACGTTGTCGCGGTTCGGCGCGCCGACCGGCAGGCCAAACGAGTCGGCCAGCATGTTGAACACGCCCTCGGTGCCCGGAGCGGGCGCCCAGCCGAAGCCCTCACCCGGGGTCAGGCCGAGCGTGGTGCTCATATAGCCCGCGGCCCAGTCGCCCATGATGTTGAAGGCGGCCTCGCCGTTGACGACCATGTCGGTCGCCTGCTGCCAGGGCAGCGACGCGGCGTCTTCATCAGCGTTCGTGCAATCGAGGATCTCGCTGAACCGCTCCCACACGGCCACGACGTCATCATCGGTCCAGGCCTTTTCGCCCGCCCAGAGCTGGCGATAGCCTTCAGCGCCGAGCTCGGCCAGCGCGACGTTCTCCCACAGGTGGGTGACAGTCCAGTTCTCGCCAACCGACAGCGGGACCACACCCGCTTCCTGAAGGGTCGGGCAGATCTCAAGGAAGGCGTCCCAATCAGCCGGAACTTCCACGCCCCACTCTTCGAGGTTGGCCGGAACATACCACATCACGTTCGAGCGGTGGATGTTCACCGGCACCGACCAGATGCCCTCTTCCGTGCTCAGAAGATCGATCAGGCCCTCGGGGAAGACGTCAAACCAGCCCTCTTCCTCGAACAGGAAGGTCAGGTCTTCCATCTGATCCGTCACGACATACGTGCCGATCAACTCCTGGCCCGCGTGCACCTGGAACGAGTCCGGCGGGTCGCCACCGAGCATACGGGTCTTCAGGACGGCGCGCGCGTTCACGCCCGAGCCACCAGTCACCGTCGCGTTGATCACTTCAACGTTCGGGTACAGAGCGTTGAATTCCTCGATCAGCGCTTCGAGCGCCGGGCCTTCGTCACCGGCCCACCACGAGAAGATTTCAAGCTCGCCGGAGAGATCCTCTTGCGCCAGGGAGGGGACGACCGCAGCTAACATCATGGCGCACATTACCAAAACCGAAATCAGACGTTTTGACACTGGTAAACCCTCCTAAAGCACCAAGTACCTGGAAAAGAGCCCGCCAGTTCACTTGCAGGGCCACAGGGCGCTGCGCCATTCGCGGGCAGAATGGTCCGCAACACTTTTATTATAGCTCAACACGCATCATAGCTCGAAAAACAGAACGCGCATGTGCGGAAGCTCCCTTATTGCAGGGAATTTGATCACTAGTGCTTACGGTTTTATTACTTTCTCCTTGCGGGTTGCCTCGCGTCCACCATCGCACGCCGTGATTGACGGGCTATTGCCGCTGTGTTAAAGTGTGAGTGTCAGGCTCAGCCGGGTATGGGGCGTTCACCCTGGCGGACCGGGCCGCGCCACACACCCTTTTATTCAGGCGCAGCCCTGCCCGCGCCCGGAACTCGCCGCGCCGATTGGCGCGGCATCCGAGCGCGTCGCCCCGTCGCCTGACCCCGTTTATCACGTACGTCCTCACGCCGGTCGGGCGATCGCCCGCTGTCGTGCGCGCGCCCCGAACCCTTTTATCCCGGCGCGGCCCGCATCCGGCAGAGGAAGAATGGACTTATCATGAGCATTGACTTCATCCTGCGGATGGCCGGGATGATGGTCTTCGCCGTGCTGGGCGCTATGCTCGGCGTGGACCTATCCGACTCGCTGCTGCTCCCCGCAGAGGCGACCGGCCTGATCTTCGCGCTGATGGGCGCGCTTGGCGGCCTGATCATCACCCCCTGGATTACCACCTACCCCGCCCGCGTCGGGCGACGCATGCTGCTGCAAATGCCGGTCGAAACCCTGGTTATGGCCGCGATCGGGCTGGTCGTCGGGTTGCTGGCGGGCGCGCTGGTCGCCTGGCCGCTGTCCATGCTGCCGGGGGTGTTCGGCTGGCTGCTGCCGATCCTCGTCGCGATCGCGCTCGCCTACGCCATGACCACCGTCGCCGCGCTGCGGGCGCAGGACATCCTGGCGATGTTCAATACCGCGTTCGACCGCCGGTCCGGGCGGCGCGCGGCTCCCGTCCAGTCTAACGGGGGCAATGACGACATCCTGCTCGATACCAGCGTCATCATCGACGGGCGCATCCTCGACATCAGCCAGACCGGGTTTCTGCGGGGTCGCCTGCTGGTTCCGCGCTTTGTGCTGCACGAGCTTCAGCACGTCGCGGACTCGGCGGATGTGCTGCGTCGCAACCGGGGAAAGCGCGGGCTGGAGATTCTGACCGAGCTTCAGCAGGTCAGCATGGCGCCGGTCGAGATCATCGACGACGACATCGAGGGCGTGGACGAGGTGGACGAGAAGCTCGTCCTGCTGGCGCGCAAACGCGGCATCCCTGTGATGACGCAGGACTTTAACCTCAACCGGGTCGCAGAACTGCAGGGCGTGACCGTCCTCAACATCAACGCCCTCTCCAACGCGCTCAAAGCGATCTTCCTGCCCGGCGAGGTAATCGACATCCACGTGGTGATGGAAGGGCGCGAGGCCGGGCAAGGCGTCGGCTACCTCGACGATGGGACGATGGTCGTGGTCGAGGGCGGGCAGCAATACCTCGACCGGACCATTGAGGTCCTGATCACGCGCTACATCGTCACCAACGCCGGGCGGATGTACTTCGCGCAGCCCGAAGGCTCCTTACGGACATACAAGGGAGTGGGGAGTAGGCAGTCGGGAGTAGGGCTTTCCCCCATTCCCTACTCCCTATTCCCTACTCCCCGCCTTTCACGCCCGATACTCGCGCATCCGGCTCATGTCTTGCCCAACCATGCGGAACGCGCGCTGCTCCGCCTCGTACAGAATCCGCTCTTCGTCCAGCGTCAGCAGCTCGCGATCACGCATCAGCAGCCGCCCGTCGACCAGCACGTGCGTCACGTCCGCACCGACCGCCGTGTGCACCACGTTGGCGATCAGGTCGTGACGCGGGCGCAGGTGTGGCCGGTCGAAGTCCAGCAGGATCAGGTCGGCGGGCGCGCCCTCGCGCAGCACGCCGCTTTCCGCGAAGCCAAGCGCCTGCGCGCCGGTCTGGCACGCCATCCGCAACGGCGTGTCGCCGGGCAGGGCTTCGGGGTCGAGCCGCAGATACTTTTCAAGCAACACCTGCTGGCGCATGATCTGGAACAGGTCCATCGTCGCATTCGACGCCGGGCCGTCCGACCCGATCGCGACGCGCACCCCATCCGCCAGCAGATCGGTGACGTGGTTGATGGGCATCGCCAGCTTCATGTACGTGTTCGGCGTGCGCGCCACGAAGACGCTCTTCTCCGCCAGGATGGCGCGGTCCTCGGCGTTGAGCGCCAGCGTGTGCGCGGCGATCGCGTGCCCGTCAAAGATGCCGAGCGCGGCAAGCTGTTGCACCGGCGTCTGGCCGTGTCGCGCCAGCGAGTTCTCGACCTGCTCCTGCGACTCGGCCACGTGCAGGTGAATCGCCAGCCCGCGCTCCGCCGCGATCTCCGCGATGCGCGCCAGAAAGTCGGGCGGGCACACATAGGGCGAGTGTGGTCCGAGGCAGGTGCGGATGCGACCGTCCGCCGCGCCCTGCCACTGCTCGATGAACTCAAGCGTGCCATCCAGCCCTGGCCCGACTTCTTGCTCCGCGCCGGTCCCGAAGACGCACCACGCAAGCTGCGCCTTCATCCCGTTCTGCTGCACGACCTCAGCGACGCGGTCCATGTAGAAATAGTGGTCGTTGAAGCCGATCGTGCCGCTGCGGATCATCTCGCAGGCCGCCAGCGCCGCGCCCCAATACACGTCATCCGGCGTGAGGGCGCTCTCCGCCACCCAGATTTTCTCGTTCAGCCAGCGTGGAAAGGGCAGGTCCTCGGCCCAGCCGCGCTCAAACGTCATGGCGGCGTGGCTGTGCGCGTTGAACAGCCCCGGCAGTGCGACCTTCCCGCGCCCGTCGATCACCTCATCGGCGCGCGTGTCCGGCGGCACCTCGCCGATGCGTGTAATGCGGCCGTTCTCGATCAACAGGTCGACGCCGCGCAGAACCTCGCCCGCGCCGTCCAGCGTGATCGCGTCAACTCCCCGAATCCAGATCGCAGACATCTTGGCTCCTTCTTTACGGTTGCGCGCGCGCTGGATTATAACCATGTTGGGCAGGCGGGCTTAAATCTCCCTTACTGTCCGGGGCGCTATGCGTTACAATCAGCAAGCGACAGCAAGAAACAGCAAAGAACAGCGAAGAACAGCCAAAAGTAGCTAAACTCAGCAGAAGCGGTTTGCCGCTGCTGTGCCTTTTGTCAATCGCTAACTGCTAATCGCTAGCCACTAACTGCACAAGAGGGACGACCCGCATGGCACTCGAAGTCTACAACGTGCTGCACCGCGCCAAAGAACCGTTCGAGCCGCTGACCGAAGGAAAGGTAAATATGTACGTATGCGGCCCGACCGTTTACGACCAAGCGAACATCGGACACTCGAAAACCTACGTCTCATTCGATGTAATCGTGCGCTATCTGCGCTACAGCGGCT
>CBINGT010000194.1:0-7053 GCA_966250245.1 uncultured Anaerolineae bacterium | reverse complement strand
ACAGAAAATCGGTCTACCGTGGGGAATTTCAGGAAAAATGCGGGCGGGGGATGGGAAGTAGTGAGTAGGGAATGGGGAGTAGGGATTAAAACCTCACCCCTTAACCCCCGTCCACTTTTCCCCTCTCCGTTTACGGAGAGGGCCAGGGGTGAGGTTTACATGCCCTGCTCTTGGCTAATCGCTAACGGCTAACCGCTAACTGCTTCTAGAAACAAAAAACGGCTGCCGATTACTCGACAGCCGTTCGATTGCATCAGGCCGGGGCTAAGCGGGCTCGCTGAGCGGCTCGCTTGGCTCGATTTCCTTGAAGGTCAGGTCGTCGGCTTCGGGATCGTAGTCGATCTCGACGGTGCTCCCGAGCTTGACCTCTCCGGCCAGGATCACATCCGAGAGCCGGTC
Source organism: uncultured Anaerolineae bacterium (assembly GCA_966250245.1). GTDB lineage: Bacteria > Chloroflexota > Anaerolineae > Aggregatilineales > Aggregatilineaceae > DYGX01. Next base: position 6,654 of record CBINGT010000194.1, on the reverse strand, counting down.
CTCGACCATGTTGGTGATCAGGCGGCGCAGCGGGCGCGCACCGTAATCGGGGTCGTAGCCCTTGTCGGCCAGGTACTTCTTCGCGGCCGCGGTCAGGCGCACGCTCATCGCGCGGTCTGCCAGCCGGTCGTTGACCTTACGCAACTCGAGGTCGACGATATCCTCGATCTCTTCCCGGGTCAGCGAGCGGAACACGATGGTCCCGTCCACACGGTTGAGGAACTCGGGCCGGAAGGCGCGGCGCAGCTTGTCCAGGACGGTGCGGCGCATTTCCTCATACTCTTCCTCGCGCGAGCGATCGCCGTCGAGCACAGGCGCATCGAAGCCGAGAGCGGTGCCGTGCTTGATGGTTTCCGCGCCGATGTTGCTCGTCATGATGATCATGGCGTTGCGGAAGTCCACGCGGCGCCCGCGCGCATCCGAGAGGTGCCCTTCTTCCATGATCTGCAGGAGCATGTTGAAGGTCTCGGGGTGCGCCTTTTCGATCTCGTCAAAGACGACGATGCTGTACGGACGGCGACGCAGCGCCTCGGTGAGCTGGCCCGCGTCCTCGTACCCGACATAGCCGGGCGGGGCGCCGGTCAGACGTGCGACGGTGTGCCGTTCCATGAACTCGCTCATATCGAGCTGAATCAGGGCGTCCTCGCTGCCGAACATGAACTCGGCGAGCGCCTTAGTAAGCTCGGTCTTGCCGACGCCGGTCGGGCCCAGGAAGATGAACGACCCGATCGGGCGGCGCGGGTCCTTCAGCCCGGCGCGGGCACGACGCACGGCCTTGCTGATGGCCTCGATCGCCTCGTGCTGGCCGACGATCCGCTTGTGCAGCTCTTCTTCCATCCGCAGCAGGCGCTCGGACTCTTCTTCCGCGATGGTGGTGACCGGGATCCCGGTCCACATTCCGACGACTTCCGCCACGTCTTCCGCCGTCAGGCGGGCGCGGTTCGTCTCAGGGTTCCAGTGCTGGCGGAAGGAATCGAGCTCCATCTCAAGCTCGTGGATCTGGTTCTCCGCGCTGTCGATTTCCTCTTCGGTCATCGAGTCGCGCATGAGCTCCAGGTCGTCACGGGCCGAGGCGAGTTCCGCTTCAAGCTGCTTCACGCGCGACGACTCGGGCGACTTGTACATCCGTACGCGGCTCGACCCTTCGTCGATCAGGTCGATCGCCTTGTCCGGCAGGAAGCGATCCGGCACGTAGCGCGCCGAGAGGGTCGCCGCAGCCTCGATCGCCTCGTCGGTGATCTCCAGGTCGTGATGTTCCTCGTACGGCTTGCGGATGCCGTGCAGGATCTCGATCGTTTCCTCGATGGTCGGCTCTTCGACCATCACCTTCTGGAAGCGGCGCTCCAGCGCAGCGTCGTTCTCGATGTTGCGGCGATACTCGTCCAGCGTGGTCGCGCCGATGCACTGAAGCTCACCGCGCGCCAGAGCTGGCTTGAGGATGTTCGCCGCGTCTACGCTACTGCCTGCCGAGCCTGCACCAACCAGCATGTGCACCTCGTCGATGAAGAGGATGCTGTCGGATTGCTTCAGTTCCTCGATCACGCGCTTGAGGCGCTCCTCGAACTGGCCGCGATACATCGTTCCGGCGACCAGCGAGCCGACGTCAAGCTGTAGCACGCGCTTGCCGAGCAGCGGCGCGGGCGCGTCGCGGTTGACGATGCGCTGTGCCAGCCCTTCGACGATCGCAGTCTTGCCGACGCCCGGCTCCCCGATCAGCGCGGGGTTGTTCTTCTGGCGGCGGCTCAGAATCTGGATCACGCGCTCGATTTCCATCTGGCGGCCGATCACCGGGTCGAGCTTGCCTTCCTCGGCCAGCGCGGTCAGGTCGGTCGCAAGCTGGTCGACCAGCGGCGTCTTGACGTTCGGGCGGCTCGGGCGTTCCTGCGGGCTCTCAATCGAGCGCCGCGCGCTTTGCAGCGGGCTTTCCTGCAGCACGCGCTTGGTCTGGCGGCGGATTTCGTCCGGGCTGATCTTCATCTCCCGGAACACGTCCATCGCGACGCCTTCCGAATGGCGCACGAGGCCCAGCAGCAGGTGCTCGGTCCCGATATAGTGGTGTCCCATGCGGCGCGCCTCATCGACGGCCAGCTCCAGGACCTTCTTCGTCGCAGGCGCAAGATCCATCCGGGTGACACCGGTGCGCTTCTGCGAGCTTGTCATCTTCTCAATTAACTGCTCGACACGATTTGGCTCCAGGCCAAGCTCCCGCAGGACGCGCCCCGCGACGCCGCCATCTTCACGCATCAGCCCAAGCAACAGGTGCTCAGTACCGATGTAGCTATGCTGCATTCGTTCGGCTTCTTCCTGGGCTAGGCTCAGGACGCGTCGGGCGCGTTGGGTGAAGCGCTCCATTTTATTCGACACGTGCGGTCCTCCTCATCCCGTTCGTGGGGCGCAAGCTGACGCTGCATTCTCCACAGCAGGATTTCGCGTGCTTCCGTTCCAGTTCTCTTACCCCGAGTGTGCCTCTCATTGTCTCCGCCTGCTGATCGTGCAGTTCACCTCAATTGTAGAGGAATCGTCAGCCGGGTAGCCAATTTTTTTCGCACGAATATCTGGTAAATACCAGCGGTCTGGATGTGGCGCGAGTGTCTCGGCTGGGGTATCCCATCAGCGCGAGGCGTCCTGCGCTAAGGGGCTGGGCAGTTGTGCCGCCCAGCAGACGAGGGTTCTTACGAGATAGAGCGATGCGGATACGACGGATACGATAGAACATACATCCGATTTGAGGTGCTATTGTAACATAGAACGGCGCGAAGTCCATGAGTACTCTGTAAGAATTTGTGTTAAAAACACCAATGTTCGCGCCGGGATGCATCCTCGATAGGCGTCGCCCCATCATGCGCGATGCCATGCCATGAAAAAGGATAAAGCGAAAACTGTGATCGCACGAGTGCTTGGACTGATGGGCGCGGCGGGAACCGCGCTCGCCCTGTACGCCACGCGTATCGAGCCGCGCTGGCTGCGAATCACTCGCCTGCGGCTGGCCGTGCCGAACCTGCCGCCCGCCTTCGAAGGCTACCGGCTGGTCCACGTTGCCGATCTGCATCTGGGGCTGCTGCACAACGATACCCGCCTTTCTCAGCTTGTTGAAGTGATCAATGCTCAGCAGCCCGATCTGATCACAATCACGGGCGATTTCTTTTCCGGCACTACCAGCGACCTCGCCGTGTGCTGTCGCCCGCTTACTGATCTATACGCTCCCGATGGCATCCTGGGATGTTTGGGTAACCACGATTATACGCTCGGGCTGAGCCGGGTGTGCGAGGCGATTGAGCAGGCAAGCGTGCGGGTGCTGCTCAACGCGCACCAGGTCGTGCGGCGCGACGATCAGGCGCTGGTGTTCGCGGGAGTGGACGATGTGTATTACGGGCGGCCGGACCTGAGCGCGGCGCTGGCGGGCGCGCCTGACGCACCGGTGATCCTGCTGGCGCACGAGCCGGATTACGCGCGGGCGGTGGTGGCGAATCCTCGCGTGACGCTGATGCTGTCCGGCCACACGCACGCCGGGCAGGTTCGCCTGCCGGGATACGGCGCGCTGTTGCTGCCGACCCTTGGGCACTACTATTCAGGCGGGATGTACCAGCTTGGCACGCTGGCGCTGTACGTCACGACTGGCTTCGGGACCGGGCGGATCGCCGTGCGCTTTAACTGCCGCCCCGAGATCGCGGTTATCACTCTGACACGCGCCACGACGGAACTGCCAGCGCGATGAACCGGGTCGGGTCTATAATACGGGGCATGTACAGCCGGGTGCGACCGGCGCTGTTTGTCCTGGGCATGAAGGGATATAAGCGACTGATGAACGTTCCCACCTCTCCAATCCGTCCACCTGAGCAGCGTCCACCGTGGAATACGCTGCTGCCGATTCCGCGCTCGCTGGTGTCCGACCGTCACCCGCAGATCGTCGGGCACCGGGGCGCGCGCGGTCTCGCGCCTGAGAACACGCTGCCTGCCTTCGAGATCGCCGCCGAGCTGGACATTGACGGCGTCGAGTTCGACGTGCAGCGCACCGCGGATGGCGTGCTGGTGGTCTTCCACGATGACACGGTCGATCGTGTGACGACTGGCTCTGGCACGCTATGGGAGATGACGCTCGACGAGGTGCAGACGCTCGACGCCGGATCGCGCTTTGACGCACGCTTCGCGGGGACGCGCGTCCCGACGCTGCGCGAAACGTTGGAGTATCTCAAGACGACGCGGCTGTTGCTGTTCATCGAGCTCAAAGACCCCTGGCGCTTCCCCGGCATGGCGCAGGAGTGCATCGACCTGGTGCGCGAATTGGGGCTTGTGGAGCGCACGATGTTCCGCTCGTTTTACCATGACGTGCTGCACGAGCTGTATGCCCTGGCGCCAGAGATCGCGATCTCTGCGCTGTGGGACGACCGCCTGCCCGCCGACGACGAGGTGACGTGGAAAACGGTCGACGCGCCGCACGAGCTTCTGACGCCCGAGAACATCCGCCACATGCAGGCGCGCGGCCAGCAGGTCACCGCCTGGACGGTCAACGATGTGGCGCGGGCGCGCGAGTTGATGGATGCGGGCATTGATGGGCTGTGCACCGATTATCCTGATCGGCTACTGGCATTGTTTGAGTAGCGAGGAGCTTGTAAATGCCGTATCTGATCGACGGGCACAACCTGATCGACGCGATGCCCGATATTCATCTGGATGACCCAGACGACGAAGTAAAGCTTGTCGAGCGGCTGAAACAGTACATGATGCGGAAGCGCAAGAAGTGTACCGTCGTTTTCGACAACGGGCTGCCCGGCGGGGTCAATCCACGATGGTCGAACTCGCAGGTAGAAGTGTTGTTTGCCCACAGCCGCGCCAAGGCCGACGATCTCATTCTGGAGCGCCTCGACCGCGAGCGGAACCCGCATAACTGGCAGGTGGTGACAGATGATGGGGACGTGGCCGATGGGGCGCGAGCACGGGGAGCCTCAGTGATCCGGTCGGCAGAGTTCGCGGCGCTGCTGACAAAATCCCGTAGCCGCAAGTCGAAGGGGCTCACTGGCGAAGAGACGCATCCCGTCATTTCGAAGCACGAAGTTGAAGAGATGATGCGTCTGTTCAAGGCGAAGAAGTCCGGCAAAGGGCCAAAATAAGCGCACGGAGATATTAATCAGGCTCTCATATTTCCTTCACGCCCCACTAAGCAAGCTCGACTACTATTGGGGCCATAGCGTCTCGGATGATCGAATGCAATGGCTCATGTACTGGAATGTGATGTGACTTGTCGGTATAAAGAGACGCTTGGCCTAGCACGTCACGGAGATGCGCGTCGCCGATGTTGATGTTAGGCCATCTGAGGACCGTTTGTGGTGTCCCCCCCTCTCCACAAACGGTTCTTTTTTGTCTGGCCGCCAGGTGATTGCGCCTTGCCAACCCCTCTGCGGATGGTATACTTGGGCATACTTACGGGGTGTGGCGCAGTTGGCTAGCGCGCTGCGTTTGGGACGCAGAGGTCCCGGGTTCAAGTCCCGGCACCCCGACACCACTATAAAAGAAGCAATTCGGCCCGCTGCACGCGGGCCTTTTTGTTGGCGATTGGATTGTCAGCGTTCGGGGCGGCTGACTCGCTATTGACCTTCCCTGCCCCGCTACGTGACGCGGCCGTTAGCTTTCGCGAACTCGGTTGACGACGTCGAGGATCGTCTGCGCGACCAGGCCCGGCTCGTCGACGTGGACATAGTGCCCGCTGTGGGTTGCTACGACCGGCGGCAGGGTGGCGGAGTCGCTCAGATCGGCCTGCATCTCGTCCCAGATAGGTTTGACCGTGTCTGCGGAGAACCCCGGCGGATAATTCTCGACCTCTGTCGCGCGGATGGTCGCCAGCAGGATATGCTCCGGCAGCGGCCCCGCTTCCTGAACCTGCGCCTGACTCTGCCGGAAGGCTGCCATCTCCGCATCCAGGGCGCGATAGGCTTTCGACTGGTAGCCGAGCGCCCGGACCATATCCTGATACTCGTCCGGCAGCTTATCGGCGATCGGGCTGACGGTCTGACCTGCCAGGCGCAGCAATCCGGTGGGCGCGAAGACTCGTGTGAAGGCCGTCAGCCGCTCCAGATTGCCCTCGTACTTGTCCCGCACGGCTTCTGGCATGATCTGCGACTGTCGCGGATGAACCGAGTCGACCAGCACGAGGCCCACGACCTGCTCAGGATACTCCCGGGCGTAGTATTGGGCGAACACGCCGCCCAGCGAGTGACCAACCAGGATAATCTCGCCCTCGATTCCGGCTTCGGCAAGTAGCCTGTTCAACGCGGTGGCTACCTGTTGGCTATCTTGCGGCCTTGGTCCTTCGTCGCTCCAGCCATAGCCCGCGCGGTCGTATGCGCAGGCACGCGTCACCTCTGCGACTTCCGGCTGCACCAGGAGCCAGTCTGTCGACCAGCCGCTCATGCCCGCTTCCATCACGACGGTCGGGCTGCCCTCACCGACGCAGTAGATGTGCAGGCGATACCCGCCTACGTCGATCAACTGCCCCGGCGCGGGATATTTCTCAAGGTCCCTTCCCGTGGCAAACGCCTGATACCCGGATGATAGGAGCATCCCTGCGACGAGCAAAACCAGCAGGACGAGCACCATCCGCGCGATCTTGTTCCTTGCGCCCATGTTTTCCTCTCCCTGTTAGACCTGCGCATAGGTCTT
>CBINGT010000193.1:0-7072 GCA_966250245.1 uncultured Anaerolineae bacterium | reverse complement strand
CCCTCGCGCACCTCTGGCGGGGACGCGACAAAATCCGCGAGATGCTGGACGTAGGCGTCCACGCCCGGCAGCGCGCGGAACATCTGATGGAAGACCGGCACGTTGTAATGATGTCCCCCGGTGATCACCGCGACTTGCAGCACCGCACACGCTCCTTCCTCACATCCGGCTCGCTTGACGCTGCCTAGTCTACACCAGCCCGGCGGCCGCCGCGCACCACAACACGCGGTGCGGCTGCTAAACTCATATCATACGCGGCCGCACTGGATCAGGCGGACGGGCAGCGATATGATCGGCCGCAACTGGATTGCTGTCCCACGCTCGACCATGAAAGACGTTCAGCAGGACCCCTTCATGCCGGATTCCCATCCAGCCGAATCCACCATCACTCCCGGCGATCACACGCCCGAGCAGCCGCCTCGCATGAGGCGCCGCAGACGGCATTTGCCGCCGCATCCGCCGCTGCGATGGCGCGTGCTGATCAGCCTGGTGCAGATCGGCGTCTTCGCGCTGCTGGTGATGACGCTCCCCGGCGTCACGGTGGACGAAACGCCGCTGGCGTTCGTCCTCACCGGCGTCTGGGCGATCCTGATCCTGGGCGCGCCTTGGCTGCTGGAACGGCTGGGATTACCTGCGAACGTGTTGGTTCTCGGCACGACCTCGCTGGTGCTCAATGGCCTGGTGCTGGGTGCGCTGTCTTCGTTCACTCCGCAGTTCGAGGTGGACACGCCGGAGCAAGCGATCCTCGGCGTGATCGCGCTGACCGGCGTCGCCATGCTGATCCGCGCGCCGCTGACGGTCCGCCTGCTCCGGCAGATCCTGGTGTGGGCGGCGCAGCTTTTCGGGTTCGCACTGCTGGTCGCCGTGTTGCCCGGTTTGCAGCTTGAAGACGGGCGCTGGGTGTTACCCGTGTTGCTGGTATGGGCAGCGCTTAATCTGCTGGTGCGCCCACTGCTTGTCCGCCTCACCCTGCCGATCACGGTCTTCTCGATCGGGCTGTTCTCGCTGGTGCTGAACGGCGGAATTCTGTGGCTGGTGTCGCAAGTGGTGACTGGCTTCGTGGTCGAGAGCCTGCGCGCGGCGACGATCGGCGGCCTGGTGCTGACCGGCGGGATGATGGTTGTCAACAGCCTTCTCTACGACGAGGCCGAGTCGTATTATCGCGGCGTCGCGCGGCGCTTCAAATGGGTCTACCGGTCGGTCCCGGAGACATCCGAGCCGGGCGTGTTCTTCCTTGAGATCGACGGATTGGCCTACCCGTATCTGGTGCGCGCGCTGCGCGAAGGGTATATGCCCACCCTGGCAAGCTGGCTTGAAGAAGGTAGCTACCGGCTGGCGAAGTGGCATACCGAGCTTCCCGCGCAAACGTCCGCCATGCAGGCCGGAATCCTGTACGGGAACAACCACAACATCCCCGCCTTCCGCTGGTACGAGAAGGACCAGCGCCGGATGATGGTGTCTGGCTACCCGTTTGACGCGCGCGAGATCGCGCAACGCCTCTCCAACGGGCGCGGGCTGCTTCACGCCAGCGGATCGAGTATCGGCAACATCATTCACGGAGACGCCCCGCCGAGCCAATCACTCCTGACCCTCAGCAACCTGATCGACCGCCGCGAGGGGGTCAAGCTGCGGCCCGCCGACTTCAACGCGTTCTTCCTGGATCCGTCGAGCTTCTCTCGCGCGCTCGTGTTGACGCTGTGGGAAGCGATTATCGAGGTGCGGGATGCGCTCCGCCAGCGGATCAAGGACGTCCGCCCGCGCGTGTTTCGCGGGGGACATTACCCGATCGTCCGCGCGCTGACGTGCGCGGCCCTGCGGGATATCACGGTCCACTTCCTGATCAGCGATATGTACCGGGGCGTGCCGGTCGCCTACGCGACGTTTTTGGGCTACGACGAAACTGCGCACTACGCCGGGCCGGGCAGCCCCGACGCGATGCGCGTGCTGCGGCACATCGACGAGCGGATCGCGCGGCTGGCGCAGGTCGCGCGGGACGCACCGCGCCCGTACAGGTTCGTGATCCTGTCCGACCACGGGCAAAGCCCCGGCGCGCCGTTCCGCCAGCGATACGGCCACACCCTGACGGAGCTGGTTCAGTCGCTGGCGCATGGCGAGGCCGGGGGCCGTAGGGGGCCAGATCGTACCGAAGGGCAGGGGCAGATCGGCGCGCTGCTGACCGAGTTTTTCAGCGCGTTCCGCGTCGTGGGCCGGATCGGGCAGTTTCTGTTGCGGCGTCACATGGACGCTGGCGTGCTCAACTTCGACGGGGAGCAGGACGCACCGGGCGAGGTGGTGGTGTGTGCGTCCGGCAATCTGGGTCTGATCTACTTCCCCGCGCACCCCGGCCGTATGACGCGCGAGCAGATCGAGCAGCACTATCCCGACGTTATCCCAGGGCTGGTCGAGCATGAGGGGATCGGCTTCGTGCTGGTGCGCTCGGAAGCGGACGGGCCGGTTGTGCTGGGCCGCTCCGGCGCGCATTTTCTGGCAACCGGGCGCGTCGAGGGCGACGATCCGCTGGCGGACTTCGGTCCATACGCGGCGGATCACCTGCGCCGCCTGGACAGCTTCGAGAACGTCGGAGACATCGTCGTGAACAGCATCTACGATCCCACCACAGGCGAGGTCGCCCCGTTTGAGGAATTCGCCGGGTCGCACGGCGGGCTGGGCGGTGCGCAGAACGAAGCGTTCCTGATGTTCCCACGCGAGCTCTCGCTAAATGGGCGAAAGCTGACCAGCTCGCGCGAGCTGCATCACGTCTTCCGGCAATGGGTGAACGGCGCGCAGGAGACGCCGCGCCTTCCGAGCGCGCTCGATACACACCCGCAGAGCAAGCAGGTCAGCCAGCCATGAAAGGGAACGCGACCCTCGCGCGCGCGATGAATGTGCTCCGGCGTGCCCCGCAGCCAAGCCCCATCCCGCCCCAGGCTGAGGGCGAGCAGTTGACGGCGCTGACGTTCAACACCGGGAACGACTTCATCCCCTCGGAAGCGCTGATCGAGATGCTGCGCGCCTCAGAGGCGGACGTGATCGGCCTGCAGGAACTCAGCCCGCGCAACGCCGCCGGGCTTGTTGCCAGCCTGCACGACGAATACCCGCATCGCGTGCTGCACGGCGAATACTTCGCGGGAAAGGCGCTGCTCAGCCGCTATCCGATCGTTGAGCACCGGTGGCTGGCGCTCGACAGCGGGCGTCCACATATCCAGGCGTGCCTCGACATCACCGAGCGGCAGGTCAACGTGGTGGTGGTGCACGCACCAGCGCCCAATTACCGGCGGCTGGAAACCATCAGCCCGTACGCAGCAGGCGAGATCGAAAAGCTGCTTGCGGCGATAGGGCCGGAGCAGCCCGCGCTGCTGATGGGCGATTTTAACTTCACCGAGCAGAACCGGCACTATCACCGGCTGTTGCGCGCGGGCCTGGTCGACGCCTTCCGCGCGACCAATCGCGGCTTTGGGTTCACTTTCCCGACACGCTACCAGTACGCGCCGATCCCGCTCCCCCCACTGGTGCGCATCGACTACATCTGGGTGACGCCCCACTTCCGGCCGCTGTGGAGCGCGGTCGGGCGCGGGCACGGCTCGGATCACCTGCCCGTGATGGCCGGGCTGGCGCTTCTGTGACGCGCCGGATCCTCCCACACAAATCGCCTCATCCGAAACAGAGGTACAATCGGGGTTCCAGAGCGTGTTATGACCTGGCGGCGAGCACGGTTCATAACAACCTCTGAAAATTTTTCGCTCCATCATAGAAGGATTTTGCATCGCATGATGACCTCTAAAGAGCGCGTGATGGCCGCGTTCGCGCACGAAATCCCGGACCGCGTGCCGGTCTGGTTGGGCGCCTCACCGGCGTGGCGGGCGAAAGCGATCCGCGCGTTGGGTTTGCCCGACGACGAAAGCCTGTCCCGCCGCGTGGGAGATGACTTCCGCCGCGTCACCGCGCCGTACGCCGGTCCGCCGGAGCGCGCGCCCTATCACGACCTGCCGCCGGGCGTGACGTTCCGCTCGCCGTTTGGCATCCTGCGTCACGGCTATGAGGGTGGGCAGCCGGTCAGCCACCCGCTGGAGCACGCCGAAACCGTGCGCGAGATCGACGCCTACGAGTGGCCCGATCCGGCGTGGATCGACGTGACGAGCATCCGCGCGCAGGCCGAACCCTACGCGGACGAGTACGCCATTCTGGGCGGGGATTGGTCGCCGTTCTGGCACGACGCGATCGACCTGCTGGGCATGCCGAACCTAATGATGAAGATGTACGACGCGCCGGAGATCGTGGACGCAGTGCTCGGGCACGTCGTCGAGTATTACTTTGAGGTCAGCCGTCGCATCTTCGACGCCGCCGGAGACGTGATCGACATCTTCTTCATCGGCAACGACTTCGGCTCGCAGATCGGGCCGCTGATGGGCGAGGCGCAATTCCGCCGCTTCATCGCGCCGCATCTCAAGCGGTTAATCGACCTGGGGCACGACTATGGGCTGCGGGTGCTGATGCACTGCTGCGGGGGATACGCGCCGCTGATCCCGACGATGATCGAGCTGGGGCTGGACGGCTTGCAGGCGCTCCAGCCGAACTGTCGCGGCATGGATCCGGCGTCGATCAAGGCGCAGTTTGGGGATCGCCTGCTGCTGATGGGCGCGATCAACTCGCAGCTTATCATCGAGCGCGCTCCCGAAGCGGTGCGCGCGGAGACACGCCGCATCCTGTCGATCATGATGCCCGGCGGTGGCTACGTCGCGTCGCCGAGCCACGACTACGTGCTGGAAGAAACGCCGGTCGAGAATGTGCTGGCGCTCTACGACACGGCGCGTAAATTCGGGGTATACGCTCCGGCTTAGCGCGGAGCGCCAGTCGGCTGGTGTCAAGCAGCGGCGCGCTCCATCACCATCGAGCGCGCCGCTGCAAACTGGTGAATGGGGTGCGATCAGAGCAGCGGTTTGAGCATCTGACCAGTGATTGAGGCGGGCGTCGCCGCGATCTGCTCGGGCGTGCCTTCGGCGACGATCTCCCCGCCCGCCTCGCCGCCTTCAGGGCCGAGGTCGATCACCCAGTCCGCGCACTTGATCACGTCCAGATTGTGCTCGACGACGATCACGGTGTTGCCTGCGTCCACCAGCCGCTGAAGCAGTGCGATGAGGTGGGCGGTGTCGGCGGGGTGCAGGCCGGTCGTCGGCTCGTCCAGCAGGTAGAGCGTGCGCCCGGTCGAGCGACGCGCCAGCTCTTTAGCAAGCTTGACCCGCTGGGCCTCACCGCCGGAAAACGTCGCGGCTGGCTGCCCAAGCTGTAGATACCCCATGCCCGTCTCGGCCATCAATTCGAGGCGCGCTTTGACGGCGGGCACATCCTCAAACAGCGACAGCGCTTCTTCGATCGTCATCTCCAGCACCTCGGAGATGTCGTAGCCCTTGTACTTGACCGCCAGCACCTCGCGCTTGAAGCGGCGCCCGCGACAGACCGGGCAGCGGACCATCACATCCGGCAGGAAGTACATCTCCACCGGCAACACGCCCGCGCCCTCACACCGATCGCAGCGCCCGCCGGGCACGTTGAACGAGAAGTGGCGCGCCGTCAGGCCGCGTTCTCGCGCTTCGGGCTGGGCGGCAAACGCCTCGCGGATAGGCGTGTATGCGTCGGTGTAGGTCGCGGCGTTCGAGCGTGTCGAGCGGCTGAGCGGGCTCTGGTCGATGGTGATGATCTTGTCGAAATGCTCCCACCCGTCGATCCCGTCGTGGTCGCCGGGCGGCGTGGATGCGCCGTAGAACCGCTGGCGGGCGGCGAGGTCCACGATGTCGAACATCAGCGACGACTTGCCAGAGCCCGACACGCCAGTCACGGCGACCAGCGCGCGATGCGGAAAGCGGACGGTGATATTCTTCAGGTTGTGGACGCGCGCCCCACGAACCGTCAGCCCGTTCCCGTTCAGCGGGCGGCGACGTTCCGGCACGGGAATGCGCGCCGTCCCTGCCAGATATTGTCCGGTGATCGAGCCGGGCGTCTCCGCCACCACATCCGGCGGCCCCTGGGCGACGATCTCCCCGCCGAAGCGCCCCGCGCCCGGCCCAAAGTCCACGATCCAGTCCGCCGAGCCGATGATCTCCATGTCGTGCTCGATCACCAGGACGGTGTTGCCCAGGTCGCGCAGAGCGCGGACCATCTTCACTAGCCGGGCGTTGTCGCGCGGGTGCAGGCCGATCGTCGGCTCGTCCAGCACGTAGAGCACGCCGGTCAGGCCGGAGCTGAGCAGCGACGCCAGCCGCAGACGCCGCGCCTCGCCCGCTGACAGCGAGGGCGTCCCGCGTTCCAGCGTGATATAGCCGAGGCCGACTTCCCGCAGCCGCCGGATGCGCTCGACCAGCGGAAGCGTGATCGGCTCCGCCAGCAGCCAGTCTTCGGCCGGAAGCACGGACGGCAGTTCCTCGATCCATTCCGCCAGGCGGTCGAGCGACATCTGCGACACCTCGACGATCGTGCGCCCGGCGACGTGAACCGCGCGCGCCTCGGGGCGAAGGCGCGTCCCGTCACACTCCGGGCAGGTCTGGAGCACAAGCATCTGCTCCAGCTTGTTGAGATAGTCCGAGTCGCCTTCGGCAGCGCGCTGTTCGTGGCGGCGCAGCAGGTTCGTGACGGCGCCCTCAAAGCGCCCCTGCGACACAGTTTTCGGCGGCGCGACCTGCGGGAAATGCCGCCGGAACTGGGGCGACTCCACGCCGTAGAGCAGCAGATCCCGCTGCGCCTGCGGCAGCTCGCGGACTGGCGTGTCCGGGTCGAACGTGAAGCCATAGTGCTCCCCGGCGGCGAGCAGCGTCCCCAGATGGTACGAGATGAGCCGCTGGTCCCACAGCAAGACCGCGCCCTCGTTCACGCTCTTGTCTTCGTCCAGCACAAGCTTCAGATTGGCGGTGTAGATCTTGCCCAGGCCGGTGCAGGCGGGGCAGGCGCCTTCCGGCTTGTTGAAGGAGAAAGACCCCATATCCAGCGCGAGCAGCATGTGGCCGCAGTTCGGGCACGAGACGTAGCTCTCCGGCTCTCCGTCAAGGCTGTTCTCGTCATCCCAGATCATCTCAGGCGCCTC
>CBINGT010000192.1:0-7086 GCA_966250245.1 uncultured Anaerolineae bacterium | reverse complement strand
AGTTCGACTATTCGCTGCCGTACCTGATGCACGGCGACCGTCTGCTGGTCCCCGCGAACTCGCGCATCACCGGCTTTCAGGACATGCTTGGCACAAACTGGATCATCGGGTACTTTGCCGACGACCCCGACGGCGAGGCGCAGATCATGAAGTACGCCGAGTTCTTCAACGTCGAGCAAAACCTGCGCACATTCCAGATTACGCGCGAATCCGATGCGATCTACACCATGACCGTCGAGGACAACATCTCCGCGATCTTCGGGGATAGCCTGCGCCTGCAGGCGTTGATGCGCGAGGGCGATCCGTCGACCGTGACGCTGCTTGAGGACGTGTTTGACCTGCAGCCGGTCACGCTTGCCTTGCCGCGCGGCGATTCGGACTTCCGTAGCATGGTCAACGATGCGCTGCAAGATATGGCACGCGACGGAACCTACCAGTCACTACGCCAGACGCACCTTGACTTTGGCGAGCCGGTGACGATCCCGATCTGGCCGGAGTACAGCGCGATGCGCCCGGTCGAGGCCCCCGCAGGGTAGCGCGAAAATAAAGGGAGTAGGGAATGGGGAGTAGGGAGTAGGTGAAGTTCCCTACTCCCCGCAGTTCTGTTTAGACAGGCCGCCGCAGCATGAACCGGAACAGTTCCGGCAGGTAGCGCCGCTGCGGCATGTACGTCAGCAGCGTGTCTTCAAAGCGGACCGGCCGCACGCCACAGTACTCGTAGAGGTTGCCAAGCTGCGCGGTGCGGTTGCTGGCGAGGATGTCGAACCACTGGACGGTCGCGGGCCAGCGCGGGACCAGCCGCGTGATCAGGCCGGTGAGCGCGCGCAGCGTATGCGGCGGCAGGCTGATGACCGTGCGGTGCGCGCCCGTCACGCGCATGACGGTGCGCAGAAGCTCGTTGAAGGTGACGTACTCCGCGCCGCCGATCTCGATCGTCGCGTCTACCAGGTCGATCCGCTCCAGGCTGTTCTCGATCGCTTTCACCAGATCGAGCACATACAGCGGGTGGAGCAGGTTCTCCCCCTTCCCCGGCTGCAAGAAGATCACCGGGTTGGTGCGCAGAAGCATCGCGATTCCGTTCACGAAGCGGTCTTCCGGCCCGAAGACCACGCCGCAGCGCATGATCGTATACGCGATTCCGCTGTTGCGGATCAGCGCCTCGACCTGCCCCTTGATGCGAAGCAGCAGATAGCCGGATGACGGCTCGGCCCCGAGCTGGCTGAGGTAGATGATCCGCCCAATGCGCGCCGACCGCCCGGCCGCGATAACCTGTCGCGTGCCCTGCACGTCGATGCGCTCAAGATCGCGGCGCTTGCCCCACCACTGCGCGCTCGCCAGATGAATGACGGTGTGCACGCCTTGCATCGCGCGGTGGAGCGCCTCAGAGTCGTTAAGCTCTGCCTGGACGACGTCAACGCCCTCGGGCCACGCGTCATGCCGGTGGCGGCCCGGCTCGACCGTCACCCGTACCTTCCACCCCGCCGACACCAACTGCGGAACCAGATAGCGCCCGACCATCCCGGTCGCGCCTGTGATCAAGATCATACGGCTCGCTCCTTCGGCGCGGAATTATACCATGCTGCCGCGTAGATCAAGCCCGGCGCAGCGTGAAACAGTAACCTTTGGCGCGCCGAAGGGTTATAGCTTGCGAGTTGATTCGGGCGGCCGGTAACCCGGTACATGGTGGTATAATACGCCCTGCCCGCCGGATTTTTCCGCGCGGTGTATCAGCTCAATCGGTGCCGGAGGCCGTCCGGTACATACTCACCAGCGGAGGGTTTCACCCGTGGAATTGAAGCGTGTAGTCGTCACGGGCATGGGGATTATCTGCCCGATTGGTAATAATCCGGACGAAGCCTGGCAAAACGCGGCGAACGGGGTTTCCGGCGCCGAGCACATGCCAGAGTTCGAAGAAGCCGGTCTGAAGGTGACCATCGGCGCCCCGGTCAAGAATTTCGACGCGGAAGAGTTTATGGGGCGCCGCGAATATCGCCGGACCGACCGGGTCACGCACTTTGGCCTGTACGCCAGCAAGCAGGCTTTGGAAGACTCTGGGATCGATCTGACCAAGGAAGACCCATACCAGTTCGGCGTGGTGATGGGCACCGGCATCGGCGGGATTCAGTCGCTGATCGACGGCATTAAAGGCGTGCTCGAGAAGGGCCCTGCGAGCGTCAGCCCGCTGCTTCTGCCGATGATGCTGCCGGACAGCCCCGCCGGGAAGATCGCGATTGAACTTGGCCTGCGCGGGCCGAATATGGCGATTTCGACCGCCTGCGCGACTGGCAACAACTCGATCGGCGAGGCGTTCGAGATCGTGCGGCGCGGCGCCGCCACGATGATGATCGCGGGCAGCACCGAGGCGGGGATGGTCCAGCTTGCGGTCGCCAGCCTGTCGAACATGCAAGCTCTATCGCGCCGCAACGACGACCCCAAAGGCGCATCCCGCCCGTTTTCCAAGGACCGCGACGGCTTCCTGATCGCGGAAGGGGCGGCGGCGTTAGTGCTCGAAGAACTGGAGCACGCCAAGGCGCGCGGCGCGACGATCTACGCTGAGGTGACCGGAGACGGCAGCACGTGCGACGCCTACCACATCACCGCGCCGATGGAAAACGGCGAAGGCGCGCAGGCCGCCATGCGCCGCGCGCTGCAAAGCGCCGGGTTGCAGCCGGAAGATATCAGCTACATCAACGCTCACGGAACCAGCACGCCGCTCAACGACGTGAGCGAGACGATCGCGATCAAGGGCGTCTTTGGCGAGCATGCCTACAAGATCCCGATTAGCTCGACCAAGTCCGTCACGGGGCACCTGATGGGGTCGGCGGGCAGCGTCGAGGCGGTGTTCAGCATCGCCGCGATCTGCAACCAGTTCGTCCCGCCGACGATCAACCTGCACACGCCCGATCCGGAGTGTGACCTGAACTACGTCCCGAACGTTGGCGTTCCAGCCGAGATCAAACACGTCATGTCCAATTCGTTCGGATTCGGCGGCCACAATGCCGTGCTGATATTCAGTCAGTACAACGGCTAAATGTCTGTAGAACGCCCGCGCATCCGCCCCGTTCGCAAGAGTCGGGGTGCCTCGGCGAGCCGTCCCCGGACGCTGCGCTACGCGCACATCGTCGGCTGGGGAATGGAAGTCCCGTCGCAGGTGCTGTCGAACTCCGACCTCGAAGCGATCGTGGATACGAACGACGAGTGGATCACGTCACGCACCGGCATCAAAGAGCGGCGCATCGCCGAGCCGCGCGAGACGACCACCAGCCTCGCCACACGCGCCGCGCAGAAGGCGCTCGACGTGGCCGACCTGCTACCGAGCGACATTGACCTGATCATCGTCGCCACCGCCACACCCGAATACATCTTCCCCAGCACGGCCAGCATGGTGCAGGACTATCTCGGCGCGACCAACGCCGGGGCGTTCGATCTCAGCGCGGCGTGCTCTGGCTTCGTCTATGCACTCGACATGGCGGCCAGCAAGATCCGCACCGGCGAGATCAACTGCGCGCTGGTGATCGGCGCGGAAACGCTCAGCCGCGTGGTGGACTGGGCCGACCGTGGAACGTGCATTCTGTTCGGGGATGGCGCGGGCGCGGTGGTTTTGCAGGGCAGCGACATTCCCGGCGGCGTGCTGAGCAGCGTCCTGCGTTCGGACGGCTCCGGGTGGGACATGCTCACCCTTCCGACGGTCAGCAGCCGCGACACCTACCTGCAGGACGGCCAGCACGAGATGCACCGCATCTACATGGACGGCAAGGGCGTCTACCGCTTCGCCACGCGGATCATCGGCGACAGCATCCGCGACGCGCTCGATCAGGCCGGGCTGACGCCGGACGACCTGACGCTCGTCATCCCGCACCAGGCAAACCAGCGTATCATCGAGTACGCGGCCAAGGCGCTGAAGATCCCCGAGGAACGGGTTTACAGCAACATCGAACGCTATGGGAACACGTCTGCCGCATCGATCCCGCTGGCACTGGCCGAGGTAGCAGAGTGCGAGCGGCTCCAGCCGGGCGACATTGTGGCGTTCGTCGGGTTCGGCGGCGGGCTGACCTGGGCCTCGATGATCGTCGAGTGGTCTGCCGCGCCAGGCCGCCCCACCCGCAGCCTGACGTGGGGTCGCCGCCAGGGCGAGTACGCGCTCGCC
The DNA here is from genome assembly GCA_966250245.1 of uncultured Anaerolineae bacterium. GTDB lineage: Bacteria > Chloroflexota > Anaerolineae > Aggregatilineales > Aggregatilineaceae > DYGX01. Next base: position 2,939 of record CBINGT010000192.1, on the reverse strand, counting down.
TGGTTGCGCCGCCCGCTGGTGCGCTTCTGGCGCCGGCTGATGCTGCTCAGTCCCCAGGCGATCGCCCGGCGGATGCGGGAGCGTGCGGCGCAGGCCCGCGATGGGCTGCCCGCTCCGACGATCACCCGCGAGCGGCTGAAACGCGACGACACCTCGCACAGCGATAATGGTCGTGGCAGGGAATAAGCGAAAACCATTCACAGACGACGCACAAAAAGCAGCCGGAGAGCTACCTTTCGCTTTCCGGCTGTTTTTTTGATCACGGTGCGTTCACCGGGGAAACCTCACCCCTTAACCCCATCCCCTTTTCCCCTCTCCGCGCGCGGAGAGGGGCCAGGGGTGAGGTTCAGCGCGCCGAAGAGAGACTAGTGCTTATGAATGAACACTCTGCTCACGGCGCGCTCACCGGAAACTCGATCAGGCAATAGCTCCCGAACGCTTCCAGCGGCTGGTTCAGCACCAGATATTCGGCGCACACCGGCTCGTCGGGGTTATCCGGGTGGCGCGTGAAGCCGTCGCCCGCAAACAGCGAATTGACGTTGATCTCGTCGTGCAGAAACCGGCGCACCTCGGCAACCTCGCCGCCCTCAGCCAGCGCTTCGTCATAAGTCAGATCGCACAGGCGTGGCGCTGCCCGCTCGATCCGCTCGCGCCATTCCGGATACACCTCGCCTACCAGCGCGAACAGGTTGTCCCAGGTCGCCGGTTTAAGCGTCGCTGAGGGGATCAGCACCAGCTTGAAACGCGTGCCTCGCTCGACCAGATCGCGGATCGTATCGTCCGCGTAGCCGATGTGCCGCAAAATCTCCACGCCCGACAGGCCGATCAAACTCGCCAGGCCGTCCGAGTCCAGCAGGAAGACGATCTGGCGATGGGGGTTGTCGCTCAGGCTGGTGAATGCGTCGTCGGACGTCCCACGCAGCACGCGCCCCGCGAAGCCTTCGGCGGGCGCAGACAGATGCTGGCCCCGCCCAAACGCCTGCGCGAAGACCCGCGCGAATGGGCCAAACAGCGCTTCTCCGTCGCCGCCGAAGGTGATTTGCAGCCGCATCCGCCCCGTTAGCCTGCCACGACGCGCACGAACTTGCGCTTGCCGACCTGTAGCACGGCGGGCGTCTGGTCGGGCGCGATCACGGCCTCGAAGCTCGTCACGCGCTCGCCATCGAGCCGCACGCCGCCGCCCTGCACCTGGCGCTTGGCATCGCTCTTGCTGGCAGTGAGTCCGGCTTCGGCCAGGATGTCGGTGATCCGCGTGGGGCCGCTAATCGTGTAAACCGGCATGTCTTCCGGCAGGCCCTCGCCCTGGATGACGGTCGCAAAGTGGCGCGCGCCCTGCTCCGCCGCTTCCTCGCCCATGAAGATCGAGACGAGCTTGTAGGCCAGGTCCTTCTTGACCTGCATCGGCTCAGTTGCCATGCGCTCTTTCAGGGCCTCTAGCTCGTGCTCGCCCCAGCCAAGCAGCAGCTTGTGATAGATCGGCATGGCAGAGTCCGGCACGCTCATCACCTTGCCATACATATCCTCCGGCGTGGTCAGCAGCGGGATGTGATTCCCCATGCTCTTGCTCATCTTGACTACGCCGTCCGTGCCCGGCAGGCTTTCGCCCATGATGATCGCGATCAGCGGCGGCATGCCCAGCGCCTGCTGGAGCTTGCGCCCCGCCACCAGGATATTGAACAACTGATCCTGCCCGCCGACCTGGCAATCCGCCTTGAGCGCGACGGCATCGTACGCCTGCATCAGCGCGTAGAACATCTCGTGCAGGTAGATCGCCTCGCCCTGCTCCATGCGCTTCGCGAAATTCTCCCGTGTCAGGAACTGCTGCACGGTGAAGTTCTGCGCCAGCCGGATGATGTCGCGGAAGTCGAGCGGCGCAAGCCACTCGTCGTTGCGGCGGACCTTGGTGCGCTCCGGGTCGAGAATTTTGAACGCCTGCTCCTGGTACGTGCGCGCATTCTCTTCGACCTGCTCTGGCGTAAGCTGCTCGCGCGTCTTGTCGACGTCCGACGGGTCGCCGATCAGGCTGGTGAACGTGCCGATCAGGAACGTGACCTCGTGCCCGAAATCCTGGAACTGGCGCAGCTTGCGCATGGTGATGGTGTGCCCCAGGTGCAGGTCAGGACGGCGCGGGTCGTAGCCGCAATAGACGCGCAACGGACGCCCTTCGCGCTGCGCTTCGATCAGCCGCGCGCGCAGCTCTTGCGCCATGTTGGCTTTCGTCTGTGGGTCCCCATATTCGGTCCCCGACATCAAGACTTCGACCTGCTCGTCAATTGTCGCTGTCACGATAGTCACGTTCTGCGTCCTTTCCTGCGCGCAGCGCCGTGCAAGACGGCCTGTAGTTGAAGCGATCTAGCGATTAGCAGTTGCCAACTCGCAGCAGCGTTTGGCTCGCTGCAAACGGCGAACGGCTACCGCTCTGTTGGCGTACAATCATACCATACGACCGGCGGGAGATCACGACGATCCTGCGCGGCGGGCGGGTTGTCACGCCACCATATCATACGCTACGCTCTATTTGAGCTAGGCGGCCCGTGCGGAGCGGGCCCGTTCGCAATCCGATCCCTGGTCAGGAGCACTGTGGCACATTTTCTCAAGTACTGGAAATGGCCGACCGTCCAGCCACGCTATGACGAAGCAGTTCCGACGCTGCGGAACATGGGCAGCCGCCAGTTCAGCCGCGTCGCGCCGGGAGACGTGATCTGGATGGTGACGGTGCAGCCGGTGACGGATATTCTGTTTCTGGTAGGCAAGCTGACGGTCGGCTGGGTGGGCGACCGCGACACCGCTGCACAGTTATTGGGCAATCCCCGGCTGTGGGATGCGCCCTTTCACGTGATTGCGCGCGAAGTCTGCGAGGGATCGGGCCAGGGCGAACCGTTCAAGGAAATCAGTTTGCGCTCGGTGGCTGCCGATTTGCGCTTCATCAGCCCCGGCGG
>CBINGT010000191.1:0-7091 GCA_966250245.1 uncultured Anaerolineae bacterium | reverse complement strand
GCTGTGAGCGAATCGAGCACGCCCGACGCACCGGACATCCGCCTGATCTACGGACCGGACGCGTTCATTCTGCTGAATCTGACCGATGAGCCGGTCGACGTGAGCGATCTGGTCTTTGAGCAGACCGGCAGCGGCCGCTATTTCGAAGGCGCGGAGTGGGAAGGCTTCGTCAGCGGCTCGCCCGCCTTTTTGGAAGCGGATAACTGCCTGCAACTGATACCGGGCAACGCACCTGAGCCTGAAGCCGACGAAGAGACTTGCCCGCGCATGGCCGGGTACTTCCAGACGAGCGTCGCGCGGCGCTACTTCTGGCGCTCGGAGGACGCGAATGCAAGCTTCACTGTCCGGCTCGGCGAAATGACCCTGGCGACGTGCTCGATCGCGGCGGGAGAGTGTACCTTCTCACTGCCGGAGTCCTGATTTCCACGGCGCGCAGGTCGCGCTACCCCGTTTCACCCGTATCCATGAAAGGAACCGTTCAGCTATGACCACACTTTCGGTCGATCTTTCCGGGCAGGTCGCGCTTGTGACCGGCGCAGGGCGCGGCATCGGCAAGGCGATCGCGGTGCGGATGGCGGCGTCCGGCGCAGCGGTTGCGGTCAACGACATCGACGCGGACAGCGCGCAGCGCACAGCGCAGGAGCTTGGCGGCAGAGCGCGCGCCTTCCCCGCCGACGTCAGCGATCCTGCCGCCGTTGAGCAGATGATCGCGGCGGTGGTCCGCGAGATGGGCGGCCTGAATATCCTCGTCAACAACGCGGGGATCGAGTACAAAACGCCGATCCTCGACACGCCCATCGAAGAATGGCAGCGCACGCTCGCCGTCAACCTCAGCGCAGCGTTCTACACCTGCAAGGCCGCCGGGCCGATCATGCGCGCGGCAGGCAGCGGCGTGATCGTCAACATCGCCTCGATCGCCGGGCACAACATCCCGCTCCCGAACCGCGCCAGCTACATCGCCAGCAAAGCCGGGCTGGTCGGCTTCACGAAGGAGTGCGCGCGGGAGTTCGCCGCGTTTGGCGTGCGCGTCAATGCGGTGTGCCCCGGCGTGATCGAGACGGAAATGACCGCCGAATCCCGCTCCGACGCGAGCCAGGTGGCGAAGTGGCTAACCGATATTCCCCAGGGGCGGCTCGGCCAGCCGGACGACATCGCCGGAGTGGTGCTATTCCTGTGCTCGGACGACGCGCGCTACCTCACCGGCCAGGCCATCAACGTCGATGGCGGCAAGGTGATGCTGTAAGCTGGGAACAGCTAAAGACGGCAAAAAACAGCGAAGAACTGCAAAGGGCAGCTAAAAACAGTGGAGAAGCGAGGGTTTGCTTTTCGCTGTCTTTAGCTGTCTTTAGCTGCTTTTCGCTTCTTCATCGTCGCTTTGCCGCCGCTTTGCGCACACTAATACCAGCACCGCCGGAGTCTTGGTATACTAGGGCGCATCGTCCGCAGGTGGAGTGAGAAGGAACCATGCCCCATTCGCCACTGGACATCAGCGATCAGGAAATCCGCAAGCGTTGCGGCCCGCTGCTGGAAGGCGCCATCGAAGAGGCGACCCGGCTGCGTCACAACTTCATCGGAACCGAGCACATCTTCAACGCCCTGACGCGCATCCCTGGCAGCCCTGCGACCCGAATGCTGATGGAGATCGGGCTGGAGCCGCGCGAGGTCCGCAACGCGATCCGGCGTGAGGTCGGCGCGGGTGATGACATGGTGAGCGATTTTCCGCCGCTGACGCCGCGCGCGCATCGCGTGCTGGCGATGGCCGTCTACCTGGCGGACGACGCAGGCGATCGCTTCGTCACCGAGGAGCAGCTTTTACTGGCGCTGCTGCAAGAGGGCGAGGGCATCGCCGCGCGGAAGCTGGCGACGATGGGCGTGGACGCCGTCGAGTGGATCGAGCGGCTGCTCGGCGAGCTGGACGACAACAACGACAGCGATGACGATGACGAGTTCGAGGAGTTCCTGTTCGCAGACATGGACTCCGTGATGGACGTGCTGGTGGACGACAACGCAGACTCCGGCCACCGCATGCCCACGCCGCTGCTCGACAAGTACGGGCGCGATCTCACCGAGCAGGCGCGCCAGGGCAAGATCGGCCCTGCAATCGGCCGCGACAAAGAGATCCGCATGATCGCCCGCACGCTGACCCGCAGCAAGAAAAACAACCCGCTGCTGCTCGGGGACTCTGGCGTCGGCAAGACGGCCGTGGTCGAAGGGCTGGCGTACAACATCGCACACGGCCTCGCGCCGAAATTCCTGCTCAACCGCCGCATCGTCCAGATCGAGATCGGGATGCTGGTGGCGGGCACCAGCCTGCGCGGGCAGTTTGAGGAGCGAATCGTCGGGATTGTGGACGAGGCGAAGAACGCGCCAGATGTGATCCTGTTCATCGACGAGATTCACACCATCGTCGGCGCGGGCGACACCATCGACAGCAACCTCGATGCCGCGAACATCCTCAAACCGGCGCTGGCGCGGGGCGAGATCACGTGCATCGGCGCGACGACCTTCGAGGAATATCGCAAGGCGATCGCCAAAGACCCGGCGCTCGACCGCCGCTTCCGCACGATCGACATCGGGGAGCAGAGCGTCAGCGAGGCGCTGGTCGTGATCAACAACGTCTACAAGCGCTACGAGGACCATCACAACGTCACCATCCTGCCCGAAGCGCGCGAGGCAGCGGTGCGGCTCTCCGACCGCTATATGCGGGACCGCCGCCTGCCGGACAAGGCGCTCGACCTGCTGGACGAAGCGTGCGCCCGCCTGGTGATCCAGAGCAGCGCAGGAGACGAAGAGGCGACCGGCCCGCGCGAAGTCACCGCGCAGACCATCACCGAAGTGCTCAGCGAGTGGACGGGCATCCCCGTCAGCGAGCTGACCGCCAACGAGCGCAAGCGTTTCGCCCACATGGACGAGGTGCTCCGCGAGCGGGTGATCGGGCAGGACCGCGCCGTGCAGACGATCTCGGACGCGATCAAGGCGAGCCGCGCCGGGCTGGGCGATCCGCGCCGCCCGGTGGGCGTGTTCCTGTTCCTGGGCCCGAGCGGCGTCGGGAAGACGGAGCTGGCAAAGACGCTGGCCGCCTTCCTGTTCAACGACGAAAACGCGATCATCCGGCTGGATATGTCGGAGTTCCACGACGAGCACACCGTCGCCCGGCTGATCGGTGCGCCGCCCGGCTATAAGGGCATGGAGCAGGGCGGGCAGCTCACCGAAGCGCTGCGCCGCAAGCCGTTCAGCGTCGTGCTGCTGGACGAGGTCGAGAAGGCCGCGCCCGAGGTGTTCGACATCTTCCTGCAGGTGTTCGACGAGGGCCGCCTGACCGACTCGCAAGGCGCAACGGTCGACGCGCGGCACGCCGTCTGGATCATGACCAGCAACATCGGCACAGGCGACGTCGGCAAGGGGCTGGGCTTTGGCTCCACGCCGGACGAACTGCCCGATTACGACTTCCACCTGAAAAAGCACTTCCGGCCGGAGTTCCTGAACCGGCTGGACGAGGTGATCGTCTTCAACCCGCTGACGCCTGAGGCGCTAAACGGTATTCTCGACCTGCAACTGCACGACGTCCGCGAGCGGCTCGCGGAGCAGCACCTCACGCTGACGCTCGACGAGAGCGCGCGCGAGCTGTTGCTGGCCGAGGGCTACGATCCGGCGAACGGCGCGCGGCCGCTGAAGCGTGCGATCGAGCGGCTGCTGACCCGCCCGCTGAGTACTGCGCTGCTCGAAGAGACGTTCGGGCCAGGCGACGCGATCCTCGTGACGCGTGTGGGCGACGGCCTGGCGCTGACGCTCGACGAGGCGAAGCGCGAAGCAGCCGCCAAGCCTGAGGCTGCCGACGGGACCACCCCGCTCGATGACGCCGACGGGACGGAGTTCGCCCGCGCCGACGCCGCCAGCGCCGAATAGCGCCGGACGAGGTCAACCTGCGCCGCGTCGGGAGCCAGCGCGCTCCTGACCGGCGATCGTGGGAGCGAGAGCGTGGTATGTGACGGGCGCAGGTAGCTGCGCCCTTGAGATCGAACCGGCGACACGCCTAGAGGTTTATGTCGAGCCAGAATCTGCCCCCCGTTCCTCAGACCGGTATCCCGCCACTGGACCTGCCGCCCGACCAGGAGCAGCGCTTGCTGAGCCGCCGTCGCAAGGCGGACCAGACCGATCCATTCGCATCGGACGCTAACGAGGAGATCCGCCGTCTTGGGCGGCTGGCGCTGCGCCGGGACGTGCAGCACCCCTACGATTATCTGGCGCTTGGCGACCTGTGCGCGGAGCAATCGCTGATCGAGGACGAACGGCGCATCCGCATGTCGTACGTCGGCAAGACGCTGTATGCCTATCGCCGCGCAGCCGATCTCGCCGCGCGCAACGGCCACCCTGGCGAGCGCAACGTCGCCCGCGAGGCGACCGAGGCATATGTCCGCTGGCTGGTGCGTGTCGCGCGTGCCGCGCCGAACCGCCGCAATATCGCGGTCGCGCTGTGGGCCGTCGCCGAGGCGGAGCAGGACGGGCCGCTGCAAAGCCTGCGCGACGAGGCGCAGCTTCTGGCGCTGTGGTATGTCGCGCCGCCGCAGACCGACGACCTTACCCCGGCGCCCGACGCCACGCCCGCCCCGCCGAGCGACGAGATCGACATGACCCAGCTCGATCCGGAAGCGATCGCCACGCGCGCCTACGACAGCCATGAGGTCGCGTCCGAGATCCTGTCGATGGCCGATGGCGCCGCCGAGCTGAGCGAAACACGCTCTGACAAGTCCGAGGTCTTCCGCGTCGAAATCGAGCCGACCCAGGGCGTGCGCCTGCCGCACGTGGTGATGCAGGCGCTGACTTCGCTGCGCCACCCCGAAGACGGCGAGTTCCAGTATGGCGACCGGATCGACGGGCGCTACGAGGTCGCGCAGGTGCTACGCGGCGGCATGGGGATCGTCTACCTGTGCTACGACCACGAAGAGCGCGAGCCGGTCGCGATCAAGACGTTCCAGAGCAAGTTCCTGACCAACGAGAACGCGGTCGCACGCTTCACCCAGGAAGCGCTGACGTGGATTCGCCTGGAAAAGCACCGGCATATCGTCCAGGCGCGGCGCGTCCAGAAGTTTGAGGGGCGCCCGCATATCATTCTGGAGCATATTTCCGGGCCGGAAGGGCTGGGACCGGACCTGCGAAGCTGGATCCGCCACAACCGGATCGACCTGCCGACCGCGCTGGAGTTCGGCCTGCATATCGCGCTCGCCATGCAGCACGCCGTCAAGCTGGTGCCTGGGCTGGTCCACCGCGACCTCAAGCCCGCGAACATCCTCGTCCGCCACGACGGGATCGCGAAAGTGACCGACTTCGGGCTGGTGCGCTCGCTCGACCTGACTGATCTCCCCGCGCACGAAGCGATCGATAACGACTCGACCCGCCTGACGCGCGCCGGAGCGGTCGTCGGCACAGCGCCGTATCTTTCGCCGGAGCAGTGCCGCTCGGAGCAAGTGGACCTGCGCGCCGACATTTACGCGTTTGGCTGCGTGCTGTTCGAAATGCTGACACGGCAGACGGTTTTCAGCGCCAAGACGTTCGACGAGTGGGTGCAGGCGCATCTGACGCGCACGCCCGCCTTCCCCGAAACCGCCAACGGCCTGCCGGACGCCGTGCGCGAGCTGACGCTGGCGTGCATCGAGAAAGACCCGGCCAATCGCCCGCAGACGTGGAGCGAGCTGGTCAACGCGCTGGCGGAGCAGTACGAGGCGGTCACCGGCTCTCCGCCGGAGATGGAGCAGAGCGGCCCGGCGCTCGAAGTGCGCGAGCTGATGGACAAGGGCTACAGCCTGACCGAACTGGGCTACGCGGAAGAAGCGCTCACCGCCTATCGCCGCGCGCTCGAGATCGAGCCGAAATCCGCCTGGGCGTGGGCGCGCCAGGGGCGGACGCTCCGCCTGCTCAACCGCTACGAGGAAGCGCTCGCCAGCTACGACCGTGCGCTGGAGCTCAACCCGCGCTTCGCATGGGCGTGGACCGGCAAGGGGCAGGTGCTTGAGCGGCTGAACCAGATCGAGCGGGCGCTCGCCGCGCACCAGACCGCAACCGAGCTTCAGCCGGGGAACGTGTGGGCGTGGTACAACCAGGCCGAGGCGCTCCACGCCATGCGCGATTATGAGGCCGCGATGGAAGTCCTCGACCACGCCCTGTCGATCGACCCGTATCACGCAGAAAGCTGGGCCAAGCGCGGTCAGGTGTTGCGCGCGCTCGAACGCCTGCCCGAAGCGCTGAACGCCTATAACCGCGCTCTCGAACTAAACCCGCCCTATGCCTGGGCGTGGAACGGCAAGGGGCTGACGCTCAAAGCGATGGGCCGCCTGGACGAGGCGCTCGAAGCATTTGAGCAGGCGTCGCGCCATCAGCCGAGCGAGGTCTGGCACTGGTACAACCAGTCTGAGATGCTGGTCGAGATGGGCCGCTACCAACAGGCGCTCGCGCCCGCGCAGCAGGCCACCCGCGTCGCGCCGAACCACGCCTATTCGTGGGCCAAGCTCGGCCAGGTCTATCGCTATCTGGAGCGTTACGACAGCGCGATCGACGCCTACGACCAGGCGCTGCGCCTCAAGCCGGATTATGCCTGGGCGATCAACGGCAAGGGGATCGTGCTGGAACGCATGGGCCGCTATGACGAGGCGCTGGAGCATTATCGCCGCGCCGCGGAATACGCCCCGCACGACGTCTGGCACTGGTACAACCAGGGCAATCTGCTCGTCCTGCAAGAGCGCTACGAAGAGGCGATCAAGCTGCTAGAGCAGGCCACGCAGATCAACCCGGACCATGCGCGGTCGTGGGCGCGGCTCGGCAACGCTTACCGCCACATGGACCAGCCGCAGAAGGCGCTGCAATATCTGGCGCGCGCCGTCCGGCTAGAGCCGGATTACGCCTGGGCGTGGAACGAGCGCGGCGTCACGCTGGAATTGCTCGGGCGCTTCAACGAGGCGATCGAGGCGTACGACCGTGCCGCGCAGGCCGAGCCGAACAACCCGCTCTACTGGTACAACAAGGGCGACACGCTCGTCTATCTCAAGGAGTACGAGGAAGCGCTCGTCGCGCTCAATCGCGCGCTCGAGGCGGACCCG
>CBINGT010000190.1:0-7108 GCA_966250245.1 uncultured Anaerolineae bacterium | reverse complement strand
CGACACGCGCAGGCGCGGAATGTCCGTCTCATCCAGCAGCGCGCGCACCAGATGTGCCAGCCCGTCGCGCACGCCGAAATCATGCCCGTACGATCCGAGATGCACGCCGGTCAGCACCACTTCCTGATAGCCCGCCGCGCTGAGCGCGCGCACCTCACGGACCACATTCGCCAGCGCGCGGCTGCGCCCCTGCCCGCGTGCGATCGTCGTCACGCAGAACGTGCAACGGTTATCGCAACCGTCCTGCACCTTGACGAATGCGCGCGTCCGTCCAAGCGCGCCGGGCAGCCTCTCGCGCTCCAACGGCTCGCGGTCGAACACCTCGACGGGCACGTCGTCCTGCAACACAATAGGGACAAGCCGGTCCTTCTCGGCGTTGCCGATCACCGTGGTGACGCCCGGCAGCGCCCCGACCACCTGCGGCGACAGTTCCGCATAGCAGCCCGTCGCCACAATCTGCGCGTCGGCATTGGCGCGGTTCAACCGGCGGATCAGCGTCCGGCTAGAGCGCGCCGCCTCGCTCGTCACAGCGCAGGTGTTCACCACGAACAGGTCCGCCTCGCCTGCCGACCCGACGATTTCATGCCCCGCCTGCCCGAACTGCCGCGCCAGCATCTCAATCTCGCTCTGATTCAGGCGGCAGCCGGTAAAATCCAGATACACTTTCATTCCGCTGGCTCGTTGTCCTCAAACTCATCCGGCACGGGGCCGGTAATCGTCAGATCGTCGAACGCGACCACGACCGGGCTGCTCAGGTCGATGCTGCTCCCCGCCGCCAACGCGACGCCGCCTTGCCCGAAATCGGCATCGCGGAACACGGTGACCGGCTCAGACGTCGTGCACTCGCCGGTCAGCGGATGCCACATGCTATACGCGTTTTCGCCCGCCAGGCACAGCGCCATCGGCTCGCCGTTCACGAAGAAGCGAAACTCGTCGCCCAGCGCCACGATGCGGATCGTGTTCGCATCCTGTCCGGTCAGGATAGCGTCGGACATATTCCACGTGCTGATGTCGCGCAACACCCCGTTCTCGCGCTTGACCAGCGAATAGTAGCCATCCCCACTGATGAAGAAGGCGTAGTAATTCGCATTGTCTCGGTAGCGGAAGACGACCCCATACTGGTTATCGTCCGGCCCGCTGATCCCGCGCGCAGTGACGGTCAGATCCATATCATTAAAGGTACGGTCCAATTCCGAGAAGATCACTTCCTGCGAGATCGGCGATCCGTGCGTGATGACCAGTGCCTGGCCGCGCAGCCCGCGCGCTTTTCCGTCGGGAATCAGCTCCGAAACCGGGACGATCTGCGCCGCATCCCGCCCCTCGTAAAGGCTCCACTCCTGGGCGTCCGGCGCCGCGTCAAACGACGTTGCATAGAGCAATGCGCCCGGCTCCACCGCTCCGACCGGCAGCTCGATCACGTCAGTCAGCACGGCCAGCGCAATCGCCGCCGCGATCAGCAGCGCCATCCACACACTCAGCGCGATCATCCGTGCCCAGACCCACGGCGTGCGCTTCCCTTCGGCGAACAGATCGCGGTGAATGACGCGCCGCGCGCCCGGCCGCATCAGCAGAATCGTGTAAATCAGCGCGACGACGGCTTGCAGCGCCAGCAGTCCGGCCGCGACCCGCGTCACCACTTGCACGGTGCCGACCGGCACGCCGGGCAAATCAAGCTCCAGCCGCCACGCGACATACGCCAGCGGGAACCCGAGCAGCAGCACCACCGACGCCGCCCGCGCCGCCCGCAGTGCCCCGGCTGATCCCGCCGCCAGCGTGCGGAACGCGCTGAACTGGATCAGGCTCATCAACCCGAGCACGACCGCCGCGCCGAACAGGATCTGCACGTCCGCTGCGTAGAGGTCGTCCCCGCCGGAAAACCGCAGGTCCCACCCAATGTCCAGGTACGTGAAATGCAGCGTGTAGAGGTACGCCAGCAGCGCCAGCGCGGCCAGCAACAGGACGCCCCCTGCCAGCGCAAAATGGAGCAGCATCAGCGGGACGATACGCGGGCGCCGCGCTCGTACCGACCGGGATTCTCCACCAGTGCGGTGAAACGGTTGTATCGACTCGGTCATCGCCAGTTCAGCACTTCATCGTCTCAGGACGGGGCGTCTGGCTGGAAGCCTAGCCGCTGCAATGCGCGCGCCGCCCCCAGGGAGTATAAACTCTCCGGCTCGGCCGTGTCGAGAACAAACCAGAAGGAATCGGCGGCCGCGTCCCGATCGCCCAGCTTTTCAAGCACCAGCCCAAAAGTGTACCGCGCCCGCACGTCGCGCGGCGAAAGGCCGATCGCCCGGTTCAGCACATCATAGGCGCGCGCGTGATCGCCTTGCAAATATAGCGCCCAGCCGTAGCTGACCGCGAGATCGGCGTGTTCAGGAAAGCGTTCGGCCGCCTGCTTGATGAAGGCGAAATCTGCCTCTTCGGGCCGATAGCCCGACTCCACGTAGAAACGCGCCAGCAGAGCATACCAGGCCGGAGCGTCGGGAGCCAATTCGACCGCCATGCGATACCACGTCGCGGCGTCCGAGTACGCGCCCTGAAGCTCCAGCGCCCCGCCGACCTCAGCCGCAAGCGCCGGATTGTCCGGGTCGAGCCAGTACGCGTCGAGGAACGCTCGCTCCGACCTGGCGTGATCGCCCGCCATGCGCCAGTGCATCCCGGCGAAATAGTAGCCCGTCACGTCGCGCGGGGCGAGCGCGATCGCGTTCTCAATGTCCTGCAAGCCATCGCGCCCTTGCTGGTCCTTCGCATATCCGCGATAGGCGAGCGCCGCCGCCAACAGCGGATCGTCTGCCAGCGCCCTATCGAACGCGCGCTCTGCCCACGGCCACTCCCCCACCCCGACCAGCGCCACGCCGAACGCCGCCCACTGCTCCGCCAATCGCCCGTCTGTCTGCCGCGCCAGCCCGTCGAGTGCCGCTTGCGCCCGTTCGCGCAGTTCCGCCGACGCCAGCGCCCATTGTAATGCGCCTTCCGCCGCTGTCAGATCGTCCGGTCCGAGCAACAGCCCGCGCCAGTAGTTCAGATCGGCGTCGTCCGGCGACTGTTCAAGCGCCCGCACGAGCGTATCCTCAACCCGCTCCCACTCGCGCGCCGCGATCCACTCCCGCAGGCGAGCGCGATCATCCGGCTGCGCTGCCTGCACACCTACTCCCGGCTCGCTATCAGCGGTTCGTGCCTGGCGGGGAGTTCCCGGTGTGGCGCCGATCGCAGCCAGCATCAGCAAGCCGAACACCAGCCGCGCCAGCGTGGATGCTGTCGGGAGAAATCGCGCTCTGAGAGGCGAGAAACGGTCACGCACAAGGATCGGTGAGTTCCGCCGTATCCAGCAGGTGAAGGGACTCGGCCACCGCGTGGCGCACCTCATGGATCGAGCACGGCTTGATCAGATAGCCGTCCACGCCCTGTAGCTTGCCGATCAAGCGGTTCGCGGGGTCGCCATACGCAGTCATCACGAGAATCGCGGGCGCCTCGGATTGGAGACGCGGCTCCTGCCGCAGCGCTTCAAGCAGGTGCCAGCCGTCCATATCGGGCAAGCCGATATCGAGCAGCACCAGATCGGGTTGGAACTGCTCAATCGTGATGAGCGCGGCGCTGGCCGACATCACGTGGACAATTTCGGCGTCCAGGTTGCGCAGCGCCACCCGGACCAGCTCAGCGAATTGAACGGTGTCTTCGACAAGCAGAATTCGTGCGGGGGGTCGCGCAGACAAGAGAGTCTCACCTTATCTTCATATAGATGTACAAGACTTATACGCCACCTGAGGTGTCATTGTAGCACAGCCCCCTTGAAACGACAGGTCGCGCACACTATACAGGCAATATGTCGCCCGGCGAACATCCTTGCGAACATCCGGCGTTTCCGGACCCGCGCCAAGTATGGTATGATCTACCAGACTTTCACACGACGCAAGCTCGGCAGACAAGGCAATTGGTAATGGCTAACAAAGAGACCGCCCGAGGCGGTCGTCTTACGTCCCAGAAACTGGCAAAATCGGACCCCGCGCAGACCGGCAAGAGCGCTAAGAAGCCTGCCGCACCCGCTGCAAAAACATCGCGCCAGCAGACCAATCCGCCCGCCCCGAAGTCAAAGGCCACTACCACTAAAACCGCAGGGAAAGCAACCGGAAAAGCGTCCGACAAATCCACCGGCAAATCGACCGCGTCCAAACCACGCGGCGGCAAGGCAGCCGCGAATCGCGGGACGATTGCCAAGCACGAAACCACGGCCCAGCAACTCGCCGCGTGGTCCGCGACCTTCCGGCAGAATCTCAAAGATCCTGCCTATTGGGAGCGCCTGCGAAACCGCCTGCCCCCCTGGGCCGATGAGCTTGGCGGGCTGCTCCTGATCGTCGCCGGGGTGATCGCCCTGACCGCGCTGTTCAACTCGACCACTGAAGCCGTCCTCGCCGTGACGCTCTCCAGCGCGCTCCGCCAGCTTTTCGGCGGGGGGAGCTATTTCGTCGCGCTCGGCGTGCTCGGGCTGGGCGTGGCGCTTCTGCTGCCGAAGTTCGGTATTCACCCGCGCTTTGGGTGGCTGCGGCTGGCTGCGCTCGAAATCGCGTTCGTCTCGCTGACTGCCCTGCTGCATCTGGCGGCGAACGACCCCGAGCCGCGCGTCCTGGCCGGTGAAGGCGGCGGTGGTGGGTATCTCGGCTGGGCGGTCAGCGAGCTGGCCCTGCCACTGGGTCGCACACCCGCGATCGTCCTGTACGCGGTGCTGTTGGTGGTGGGTGCGATCGTGGCAAGCGGCGTGCGCGTCCGGCATATCGTGCAGGCGATCGGCTGGCTGCGCAACGCAACCAACTCCGCGCTGAACCGCCTCGAGGCTACAGATACCACATCCGCCGGCCAGCCTGCCACGCAAAGCCGCCTGTCGCACGTCACGCCCCTAAGCGAAAATGACGGATCCAACGGCCCGCGCATGCCGTACAGCCGCCCGTCGATCGTCCCGCGCGAAAATGGCGAGCCAAACGGTGCTGCGCCGGGGTATGGCGTGCTGCCCGCCGTCAACGGGATGCGGCTCCCCACGAACGGAGACGGCACGGGCGCGCCGTATGAGACTACCGATCGCTACTTCACGGTCGAGGACTTCAAGGACCGCAAAAAGCTCGCTCCGCGCGCGGACATCCTGCCGCCGCTGGATCTGCTCAGTGACATCGAGCTTAACAAGCCGACCGAGGAAGAGGTCAACACCAACGCGCGGATTATCAAGAACACCCTGCTCGACTTCGACGTCGAAGTGGAAGTGATCGACGTGAAGGTTGGGCCGACGGTCACGCAATACGCCGTCTCGCCCTACACCGAGTCGATTAACCCGGACGGCGAAACCGTGCTCAACCGCGTGCGCGTCAGCCAGATCGCGAACCTGAACGGGGACCTCGCGCTGGCTCTATCCGCCAAGCGGCTCCGTATTCAGGCACCCGTGCCCGGTCACTCGTATGTCGGCGTGGAAGTACCTAACCGCCAGCCGAGCACCGTCGCCCTGCGGCCGATCCTCGAATCAGAAGCGTTCTACAACAAACACGACCGCCCGCTGGCTCTGCCGTTGGGCCGCGACGTATCGGGCGAGCCGTTCGTCGCAGACCTCGCCTCCATGCCCCACCTGCTGATCGCCGGGACGACCGGCTCCGGCAAGTCGATCATGCTGGCGGCGATGACCACCGCATTCGTGCTCAACAACCCGCCCGACCGGCTTAAGCTGGTCCTGCTCGACCCGAAGATGGTGGAGCTCTCGCGCTTCAACGGGCTGCCGCACCTGCTCGGCCCGGTCGAAACCGAGCTCGACCGGATTATCGAGGTGCTGCGCTGGGCGACGCGCGAGATGGATCACCGCTATAAGCTGCTGGAGCAGGAAGGCGCGCGTAACATCGAAACCTACAATCGCGCGCTCGGCAAGCGCCGCCAGGATGAGCACCTACCCTACATCGTGATTATCATCGACGAGATCGGGGACCTGATGATGCAGCGCCCCGATGAAACCGAGCGCGCGCTGACGCGTCTGGCGCAGATGGCGCGTGCCGTCGGCATGCATTTGATGGTCGCCACGCAGCGCCCCAGCGTAGACGTGATCACCGGGCTGATCAAGGCGAATTTCCCGGCGCGTGTGTCGTTCGCGGTTGCCTCGTCGATAGACTCGCGCGTAATCCTCGACCACAGCGGCGCCGAGAGCCTGATGGGGCGCGGCGACATGCTGTTCCTGGGGCCGGATGCCGCCGGGCCGCGCCGCTTGCAGGGCTGCTATGTGTCCGACGAAGAAGTCAACGCTGTGGTGGAGTACTGGGCGCGCTGGTTTGAAGATGAGATCGCTGCAGGGCGTGCGCAACGCCCCGGCATGGCGCCGTGGGAGCGCGGTCTGACGCGCCGTGAGGTGCTGGCCGAAACCGATCCGATGCTGGAGCAGGCGATCGAAGTCGTGATCGCGGAGCAAGAAGCGTCCGCTTCGCTGCTTCAGCGGCGGCTCGGCCTGGGCTATCCGCGTGCGGCGCGCATCATGGACCTGCTGCATGAGCTTGGTATCGTCGGCGAGGCGACCAGCGGCGGGCGCACGCGCGAAGTGCTGGTCAAACCCGGCGCCGATCCGTTCAAGAAGATCATCGAGCGCAGGCTGGAAGATAAAGATTGATTGTGCGCCGGGGCCTTCCCGCCGCGCGTGGTTTGCCACTCCCCGCCCCAGCGTGGCGGGACACCTTCTCAGGAGACTGTTGTGACATCAGAGATTCGCTTCGCTCCTTCGATTCTCGCGGCCGATTTCACACGCCTCGGCGAGCAGGTTGCCGAAGCCGAGGCCGCAGGCGCCACCTATATTCATATCGACATCATGGACGGTCGCTTCGTCCCGAACATCACAATGGGCCCGTTCATCGTGGAAGCGGTCCGCCGCGCCACGAGCCTGCCGCTCGACGTGCACCTGATGATCGTCGAGCCAGAGAAGCACATTCAGGCATTTGTCGACGCAGGCGCGAGCCTGCTGTCGGTTCACGTCGAAGCGTGCCCGCACCTGCACCGCGTCCTTCAGCAGATCCGGCAGGCAGGCGTGCGCCCATCCGTCGTGCTGAACCCACACACGCCCGCCGTCGCGATCAAGGAAGTGCTGCCGTTTGTT
>CBINGT010000189.1:0-7142 GCA_966250245.1 uncultured Anaerolineae bacterium | reverse complement strand
AGCAGATTGCGGAAGTCAGCAGGTGTAGCGGGCAGCGGATTCTCGGGCTGCGTGCTGACGTACCGCTCCGCCGCGATCAGCATGTCAAAACGGGTGGCGTCGAGTGTATCGCCGGGCAGCGCGTCGTACTCGGCCATCGCGGCGTCGAACGCTGCCAGCCGCTCTTCCCAGCGCGCGATCAGGTTTTCGACCGCTTCCAGTAGCCGCGCGTAGATCGCCCCGCGCCGCACGGTGATGAAGCCCCACCCTGTCTGCGGGATGCCCTGGCGGCTGGCACGTTCCAGCAGCACGATCAGGTCTTCCGCGAAATCGTCAATCCCGTTCAGCACGTCGCCGCGATGCGTCGCCAGATCATCAAGCAACGGCTCCAGCGCGGCCTGATACGTCGCAAAGTCCCCGCGCAGCGCCGTGACGTTGGCGTGGGCCGTGGCGACCCGCTGGCGGTCGAGCGTTTCGGTCACGTCCTGCTCCGGCTTGGCCTCGATCGGCAGCATCACGTCGGTCGCCTTGAGCGGGCGCGAGCTCAGCGCCAGCTTGCGCAGGCTGGCGACCAGCGGCCAGGCTTCGTAGAACGTGTATTTCGCCGGGTCGCTCGACTTGCGCATATACTCAATCCGCAGCGAGGCGTCCGCGCGCGGGTTCTGCTGCTGGATCGCGAAGCGCAAAACGCGGTCGTCCAACTCGCCCAACGAGGGCTGCGTCACATCGTTGAGGATGTACAGCAGGTCGATCGGCTGCAGGCCCAGGTCTTGCTGGGTGACAGTGACTTCCGTCTCGGTGCCATCGACCGGATCGGTGATGATCACGATGCAGAACACGTCCGCCGGATCGGGCAGGATGCGCGCCAGCCAATCGTTGAGCGCGGGCTCCGCCTGGCTGCGTGGCGTGACCGCCACGCCAGGAACCGGGCTGGTCGCCGGATCGAGGCCGCTGCGAAACTGCACGCCAACCCGGTGCGTCAGCGTGATGCCGGTGCGCGGCGTCTGTACCACGTCCGGGATCGGCGGAAAGTTTCCCTTGCTGTATGTGTCGAGCGTGCCCGCTGCCCGTTCGTAGTTGCCCATCGCGGCGTGATGCACCGCTTCGGCCATTGCCACGTCTGCGACGGCGTCGTGCGTGTCGAGTATCCGCTGTACTTCGTCGTTGATCGCGGCGGCCTGCGCGGCGTCGGCGGGAGGCAGCGACTTGCCGAAGGGATACGTCGCATTGCCCGTCGCGCGGATGTGCTCGACCAGCTTCAGCCCGTCCATCACGTTGCGCGCCTCAATCGCCTCGATGCTGGCGTCGTCGGGCGGCGTGGTCGAAGCGATCTTCTTGGCGGTCAGCGGGAACGCTTTGCGCAGGTCGTAGATGAACTGGTCTACCTCGGCGAGGTTGTGCTTGTCGTGCAGGCCGCGCTCGAACTGGTAGCCGAGCAGCGCGCCGAGCGACTGCCCCTGGCGGATGCCTTCGATCGCGCTCAGCGCGCGGCGGACGCGATCCGACGACAGGTTGATCGCCAGCGGATCGGTGTTCGTCGCGTCGGCGTTCGACAGATAGCCATTGCGCAGGATCGCGGCGGTGACGGCGTGGTTGAGCGACGGCGCGTGGATGTAGCCGCCATTGGTCGGATCATGCATCAGCGGCGGGGCGTTGGGGTCGGTGTTGAAGACCGCATCCAGCTCGTCGTCCAGCCTCACCGGCGTGAGCGTCTTCCCCTCAGGGACCACTTCTTCAACCCACCCGTACGCGCCGATGTACAGCCCGCGCCGGATGGGGTCCGGATTTTCTTCGCCTTCGACAACTTGGCGCTGGGTTCGCATCAGCCGCAACTGGTAATGCACCAGCCCCAGCTCCCATGCGTCAAGCCGGTACGACACCGTGTCAATGTGCTCGGCGAACAGCCGCTCCAGCCGCGCGGTTGGGACGTCCTGCAGCCGTTCGAGCGCTTCGATCTGCTCGCGCAGGTCGGCGGTGGCGATCGCCTGCGTGCCGTCCGTCTGCGGCAGAATCTGCGTGATGTGATCGGCCACCAGCACGTTATGGCTGCCGGTGATCTCCGGGCTGGTCTTGTAGAGGTGCGCGAAGCGGCTCTCGCTGGCTTGGTTCTGCTCCTGCACGTGGATGAACACCGGCTCGTGGCGCACAGCCTGGATCTGCGCCTCGTTAAACAGGCCCGCGATGGCGTGCAGGTTGATGCTGGTCGTCCAGTACGACTGCATCAGGGCATAGCGTGCCAGGATGTAGAACAGCGCGGTCGGGCGGACGTTGTCGGTGAACCCGTCTTCGCGGCGCAGCGTTTCGAGCGAGGTCCGCGCCGCGTCCACCAGCCAGCGCACGTAATTGCGGTTATCCGGCGTGTAGGCGCGAATCGGGTCCGTCTCGCTCAGCGGCACGTCGTCGATCACCGGCCCCTGCATCAAGTTCTGCGCGGAGATAAACAGGCGGTTGAGGATGTCCGGCAGGATGTCGCGCGTGTAGCCGAACTCTTGCAGCAGGTTATAGCCCGCCGCGATATAGACCAGCGCGCGGACGATCTGGGAGAAGCTGGCTCCGGCGCCGTAGAAGTTCAGCAGGTTGTAGAGGTGATCCAGACTCTCGGCGTACCGCTGGTGATACTCGACCGAGGACGGGTGCAGCCCGATGATGTCCAGCAGGATCTGGTGCGGGTCTTCGGATGCGGCGTACTGATGCTTCACGCGGGCGACCTTGTCCGCCATGGCCGTCCAGTAGTCGTCCATCCGGTGCAAGACACCATAGAGCCGGGAAATAAACTGGCTGCTTGGAAGCGAGAGGCCGTGCGTCGCGACGACCGGCCCGCGCTCGCCGGGGAAGCGATCCGTCCAGGTCATGCGCGAGAAGACGGTCGTTGGCAGGATGCCGTAGGGCTGCGTGCCAATCTGCAACGGGGGAATCGCGCCGCGCCCGCTGACGAACTGCGTGAAGAACGCGCGCGT
Organism: uncultured Anaerolineae bacterium; assembly: GCA_966250245.1. Taxonomy (GTDB): domain Bacteria; phylum Chloroflexota; class Anaerolineae; order Aggregatilineales; family Aggregatilineaceae; genus DYGX01. The sequence goes on along the minus strand of CBINGT010000189.1, from coordinate 4,206 downwards.
AAAGCGGATCTCGTCGCGGCTGAAGATCGGCGCCATCATGGTTTCCATCATGTAGCCGAGCGTGCCGTTCCACAGCGCGATATTCATAGCGCGCGCTTCGAGCTGGTCCGTGCCGCCCGCGCCGGGGATCTTCTGGACGACCGCCGGGTCGAGGCCGAGCAGGTCCGCCAGCCACTGTCCGTCGCGCCGCAGCAGCGGATCGTCTTCGGGCGTGTAGAGCGCATCCGCCTTGAAGTATTCCTCAAACGTGGCGTCGGCGTCTTCGCCGTGCGAGAAGCCCGCCCCGCCCTGCTCGGTGTTGTTGGTCGGCGTGCCCTGGCGCAGCAGGCGGATCCCGGTGCGGCTGTAGTGGTGATGCTCGAACAGCGTTTCGACCAGCTTCCGCCCTTCCTGATCGTCGGCGCTCAGCCGCACGCCGAGCACCACCAGCCGGTCAAAGCCGCGCTGCGCCTGGTCCACATTGATATTGACGCGGAAGCCCATTCCCATCTGGACCGCGCGCTCAAAATCGACCATCCACTGCAACTCGTCCGGGATGATCAGGTTGCCGTTCTCATCCGGACGCATCTGCTGGTCTTCGGGCAAGGACGGATCCGGCCCGGCGACCAGCGGCCAGGGGATCGGGTTGCCAAGCACCTGAAACATCTCCGTGCCGCCGATGTAGCCGATCAGCACCAGGCGTTCCGGCAGGACGCGCACTTTCGGCGATTGCGTCCACGACTGCCCCTTGCTCTGGACCGTCTCCGGCGACGGGAGATCGAGGAACGCGACCGACAGCGCGACGTCCTGCTTGGTGAGCGGGGGCGCGGGCACGACGCTGAGATTGCGCGGCGTCAGCTTCGCCAGGGCGTCGGCGCGCTCCTTGCCGACTGCCTGCTCAAGCTTTTTCTGCGCTTCGGTCACTTTTTCCGCGTCGCCATCCGCCAGCCAGATCGCTTTCCAGTAATCGGCGGATGCAGCCTTATCCTCGTCGCTGAGCTTTTCCTCACTCGAAACGACCAGGATCACGTCGCTTGGGTCGTTGCGAACCGGCATATCGCCGGGGTTCTCCGGCATGTACGTGCGCGCGATCCACGCGCCGCGCCCGGCCCCGTGGCTGGCGACCAGCCCGCGCCACGCGCCGCGTTCGAGGTTTTCGTCTCCCCCGGCGGCCCACATCTCTGACCAGAAGATCTGCGCGCTGAGGATTTCCGCTTCAGACAGCACCGGCTCGAAGCGGTCGACCATCAGATCGTCGGGATAGACGCGCACCCAAAGCTGGTTCTGCTGGCCGCCCGTCTCTGGATCGGTAACGGTTTTGAAGCGCGTCTCGATCCGCAGCGGGAACAGCAGAATCGGGAACGTGTCGCTGAACTCGCCGATGAGCTTGCGCGGGTCGGTGAGCGGTTCGAACCGCTCAAAGACGCTGTCCACCTGCCCGGCAACCCGCCCGAACACCTGCTGCGCTCGTTGGACCTGTTGCTCGGCGCGTTTGATGCGCTGGTCAAAGTCCTGCAACTGCTTCAACTGCCGCTCGTTCTTCGGGTCGAGCCGCCGCAAAAAGCGCGTTTTCTCACGCTGGAGCCGCCCCAGTTCTTCGCGCGCCAGATAAAGCTCCAGGCTGGCGTCGTCGCGCTGGCTGCGTGCTTTGGCAAGCTGCTGTCTCAGTTCGTCAAACTCGCTCATGCCTGATCTCTCCGCTCGATCAGCGCGGCCGCAGCATTTCGGATGCGTGGACGGCGACCAGCACCGGCACTTGATACAGGATGTACGCCAGGTCCGCCGAGTTGGTGTTCGTGTTCCAGCTTACGAAGCGGTCCTCTAGCCACTGGACATGCTTCTCGCTGACGGACGGGTCGGTCGGCTCAACCAGCGTGAAACTCTTGTTGATCGGGATATGCGCGCCCGGCGCGCCCGGCAACACGTCTTCCCACGACAGGTCATTCCAGATGTTGATCGCGGGCTGCTTGTCGATGTCCAGCCCGAAGCGCGGCTCGCCGGGGCGCTCTTTGATCACGAAGAACCAGCCCGGATCGTCGCCCGGTTGCGTGCCGTCGTCGCCCTTCGCTTCCTCGGCGGTGAGGTCAAAGCCGAAGAAGTAGATATCCGGTGGCACCTGCGCCTGGTACAGCGGCGTTTTGACAATGTCGCGCGGGGGGTTCGCTTCCTGCGCGGGAGTCAGCTCGACCAACCGCCGCTCAAGCTTGTTGTCGATGTTGTCGTTGCTCGGTTGCCAGCGCGCGCGGTGGGCGTAGATCACGGCGTTCGGATACTTCTTCAGCAGCTCGCCGCGAATGACCAGCACGACCTCTTCTTCTGACTCGCCGCCCGTCTCGCGGTGATCGTGCTCGCCGAGCCTTGAGAAGCGGGACCACAGGTGCAGCGGAGGGATGTCGCGCAGCTTCTCGCGGCGCTCGTCCTCGCTCAGCGACGTGTCGGTTTCGAGATAGCCGGACACATCCCAGAACTGGCGGAAGTAGCTGCCGCGCTGGTCGGTCGGATACTCCCGCCACAGCAGTTCGCGCGCGAACTCGTGATTGAGACCCACCATGTACGCCTCGATGAACTTCTGGTTCGTCTCCAGCAGGGTGATGCTGTTCTGCTCGATGAGTTGGATGTTCGGCAGGAATAGCTCGGATGACTTGTCCACCAGCGGCTTGTACATCGGGATGTCAAACTCAGGGTAAGCCATCGCCTCGGTGAACGTCTCGACCATCTGCCCGATGATCCACGGCGGGATGGCGATCGTGGAGAGGACGCGCCGGGGAACCGTCAGCTTCGGATCGATCGAGGTGATGACCTGCGTGGCGACCTGCGTCAGATTCAGCCGCTGGCGCACCGGTTCCGCGCCGACCTGGGCGCTCGCCACCAGCAGGCTGTTGACGTCCTTCAGCGCGCGCTTGAACCGCACCGCCTCGACGCTGTCCGTCCGGCCGGTTTGCGGCGTGAACGGCGTGCCGACCGGCAGAATCTGGAAGTTAGGCACTGTCGGCAAGCGATCGACCGCCTCGGGCGTCTGGCTGTCGGGATGGATCGTGTCCGCCGGGCGCAGGTCGCGCTCCCATGTGCTCAGACGCCAGTACAACAGCGCAAGCAACAACAGCCCAACCAGGCTGACCGTCGAGCAGATGTCGAGCGCGAGCAGCAGAAGCAGGAAGAGCGCGGTCAGCACGATCGCCAGCCGCCACCACCGGAAGCGGCGCAGAATCTCCGGCACCTGATCGGGCACGCCGGGCGGAGTCATTTCCTCGACCACGTCCTCGACTTTGGGCAGGTTGGGCGGCGTTTCCTTCGGCGGCTGCGCGTCGATCTCGCCCGCGTTGACGCGCGTGAGAATCGACTCGGGGCGGATCCGGCTGTCAAACGGCAGCTTGCGGATCAGCCGCCCGCGCGGGCGCGCCACCCGCCGCAGCGCGGTCGAGGTCAGCACCGGGGGAACGACGCTCGTCTTCATCTGGAAATAAGCTGTCTTGCTGCCCGCCAGCACGCGGCGGTGCAGCGGCGCGGTGAGCGTCAGACCGCGATCCACGCTCGCCTGTTGCATCGGGATCAAATACTTGGAGTACCAGACGTTCCCCGCCTCGCGCGCGAATTGCGCCCAGCGGATGCGCCGGTTCGCCTCAAGCACGTCGCCGATCTGCGCCCAGGCCGCGTCCATGTACTGCTCCTGATTGTCCTGCACGACGCCCGTTCCGAACCCGGCCGGGACGCGATAGCGCGGGTCAAGGTTCAGGTCGTGCACCCAGTTCTCGACCGGGCTGAGCGGGCTGCCGTCGCGATCGACCAGCAGGCGACGGGTCAGCGCATGCCACTGCCCATACAGCGGCGGGGTGATCAGCGGGTCCGGATCGTCGTCGGGGTCAGCGTCCGGATCGGGCCGGAACACTCCGTCCATTCCGGCGTCGGTATTGGCTGCATCCGCCGCTTTCTCTTGGTAGTCGTCGGCCAGATTGATCAGCGCAGCCAGCCGCTGCTGGAACAGGTGCGGGCGCGGCTGGTCCCAGTTGTCGTACATATCCGCTTCGGCCAGTTCTTCCGGGCTGAGCAGGATGCGCGGCACAGCCAGCGCCCCGCCGAGCCGCAGCACGCCGCGTAGCTCAGGGTCGGTGATGCCGGGCAGATTCGCGCCGGGGCGCTGCACGTCCATGTCGCGCCGCCCCACGCGCGGATCGACTGGCTTCGGCTCCAGCAGGCGCACGAGGTATTCAAAGTCGCCCTTCGTGCCGG
>CBINGT010000188.1:0-7152 GCA_966250245.1 uncultured Anaerolineae bacterium | reverse complement strand
AGAGGCGCCGTGGACTGGCCGGATGGTAGGTGAACCGATTGGGCCCACCACCCGGCCCGTCCAAGTTACGGCGTGGTGACCATTGCGCTGCTGTTCGGCAGGCTCGCCATGGCGCCGTACGGCTCCGCTGGCGTGGTCACGGTGAGGTTATCTACGTAGGCGATGAGAACCCCATCGTCTTCGGGCGATGTGGCAGCCACAATTCCGAAGCCGCCAGATTGCTGCGCGACCGTCCCCGCGACGGACACAGAACCAACTTCGCGTCCGTTGAAGTACACGCGGAAGGTGTTGCCGTCGACAAACACGCCGACGGACGGTGTGGTATCAGCCCCGTCAATCACGGGCGAGGGGGTCCAGTTCTGGACCACGTTCCACGCGCCGTTGAAGTAAAACAGCGCCCAATCACCCTTGCTGCTGAACATCACCGTGTAGAAGCTATCCGCGCCAGGCGAATTGCGCAGCGCAAAGCCATACTCGTGATAGCCCGGAGTTTCTTCGATCAGGAAGTCGGCCTGAATGTACAGGTCGCTAAAGGCCATCCAGTTGTCCGGCTCGAAGAAACCGAGGCGCCCTTCGTTGATGACCTGAATACCGAGCGAGCCGTTCACTATATCCGCCGCCGCGTCCACAGAGACGAACGGGCTCCACGACAGGTGCAGCGAGTCGTTGGCACTCGAGAAATCATCGAGCACGGCCAGCTCGGCGTACCCCGCCAGAAGCGACAGGGTGAACGTGCCGGACGAACCGTTGAGCGCGGTCGCCGTCGCGTAGTAGGTCCCATCAACCGGGGGAACAAACGCGTCAATCACGCGGGTGCTTCCGTCGATGGCGGTCGTTCCGCGCATCAGGACGGACCCATCCGGCCCGGAGAGCGTCAGGTCAAACATGAGTTCGCCGTTGAGGGCCGTGCTCCGCAGGGAGATCGGCTGCCCGGCGTAGGCGTCGAAGCTGTAGGTCGCGCTGGGGTTCGAGGCATCGAGCGCCCCTTGCACGGCCGGCCCAAATACCGTCAGGTGCCCCGCAATACCCTGCTTATCCGGCATGGCATAGGAGACACCAGTCGTTGTGATCAGGAGTGTGATTGCCACCGCCACAAACTTGAGGGCGATGAAAACTCGGGTGAACTTTGGTGGCACAGACGGACTCCATTAAGATAGCGTTGTCTATCCGTCATTGTACCACAAAGTTATCAACGGTCTAGCGTTAGCACGATGGTACGATGGTCATGCCATGTGGTAACCCCGCCTGAGTTGTGATAGTACGCTGGTCATGCCCAGTCAGGCACGTGGGTTTCGATCTGCCTGAGGAGCGCGATAAAGTCGTCCGCCTCGATCTCCGCGCCGTCCATCCAGCGAGCATCCTCAAGCTTTAGCAAACGACGCTGTATCGCAAGCTGGCGCAAATCGGTTTGCGTCTCGACCTCCTTACGCGGGCGCAGGCGCACGAAGTTGTTGAACGCGGGGAGTTCTTCGGCCTCTTTCGGCGCTATGAATGAATAAAAAATTAATTCTGTCTCATCTTGAAGCAGGTGCGCGGCCATACAATACCAGCCCTTTGGTACGCGCGTCCGGCGGCGAATAATAAAGTACCACGTGTTGACATTCACCATCCGGTCCCAGTAAATCTCGCGCACTTCGGGCGGGTCGCGACGCGCATCGCTCAACACTACTTTCTCATCACTCAGGCGAGCGGTGCGCTTCGAGGGCATCAGCCGCTTGAGGACACGCTCGATGCCCGTCCCTGCCCCGAGCAGAACCAACAGGTCGAGCGGCAGCATGATGCACAGCGGGCTGAAATCATCGATCAACGCGCCGAGCACCTGCACGCCGGCAAAGTGCACCAGCGCCGTGGCCGCGATCGTCAGAATAGGAACCAGCAGGCGAATCTTGAAGTGCTCGGCGTCAACGGTAATCACGCGCTCGCCGGGCGCGGACTGTGCAGCATCCAGAGTCTGTTCAGACATAGCCTTGTACGCTTTCGTTAGCGAAGCTCGGTTTCGGGATCGCCTGGCTCGGCGGGGTCAACGCGCCGGTCGAGATCCAATGCCTCGGCCGCCTGGTTCAACACGCCCAGCACGCTCCGCACGGACATGCTCGGCTTGCGCCACAGATCGCGCTGGCCGAGCATTCGCTCGATACGGTCGCGCAGCACCAGCGGATCGAACGGCTTGGTGAGGTACTGGTTTATGCCGTCGTCCGCAAACAGGTGAGCGCGCTCCGCCGGGTGCCGCTGCACCGTCAGCATCAACACTGGCAGGCTCGCGAAGGCCGGATCAGCGCGCAACGTGTCGAAAACATCCCACCCGTCAAGTTCGCCCGGCAGCATCACGTCAAGGATCGCCAGGTCTGGGCGGACCTGGCGAATCAGCGCGAGACCTTCGTTACCCGTCGCCGCGAACGACAGTTCCACGCTCGGGGACGTCAGCACGACACGCAGCAACTCTGCAATCTCGGGTTCGTCTTCAATAGCAACGAGTCGGAATGCCATCCTAGCCCCCTTGTATCCGTAGAAGAGATCCATTGTACACAAGTGAGCGCTGTCGGACCAATCAGGTGAGGGAAGCACACACGGCGCGGTTGCCTCTGGGCAGTCGTGAGAATCGACGAAATCTCACCCTGGCGGAGCGAGCCAGTTCCGGTATAGTAACCGCCCGAAAATTGCGCACGCTGCCCGGAGAGACTACCATGCCCACCGCGCCGCTGACCCTTGGCATCGAAGAAGAATACCAGATCGTCGACCCCGACACGCGGGAGCTGACCTCGTACATCCAGCAGATGCTGAATCATGGGCGCGTCGTGCTCGGCGACCAGCTCAAGCAAGAGTTTATGCAGTCGCAAATCGAGGTCGGCAGCCAGATCTGCCGCGACATCCACGAGGCGCGCGCCGAGATCATCCGCCTGCGCCGGACGATCACCGAGGTCGCGGAGCAAACCGGCTGCCGGATCGTCGCCGCCTCGACGCACCCGTTTTCGCGCTGGATGGACCAGCAGATCAGCGAGGGCGCGCGCTATGACGATCTGGCGAGCGAAATGAAGGATGCCGCCCGGCGCCTGCTGATCTTCGGGATGCACGTGCACCTCGGCTTCGGCAAATCGACCGAAGCGTTCGAGCTGATGATCGACGTGCTGAACCAGCTTCGCTATTTCCTGCCGCACATCCTCGCGCTGACGACTTCATCCCCATTCTGGCACGGGCGCGACACCGGCATCAAAAGCTATCGCACGCTGGTCTTTCAGAACATGCCCCGTACGGGCATCCCGCCGCACTTTTACGGCTATCGCGAATACGACCGCTACGTCAACCTGATGGGGCGAGTCGGCTCATTGGGGCGCAAGGCAGACACAGGCAAGGTTCCCGAAGACAGCGGGATCGGCGATCCGACGAAAATCTGGTGGGACGCGCGCCCGCACCCCAACCTGGGCACGCTTGAGGTCCGCATCTGCGATATGTGCACGCACATCGACGACGCGATCGCGGTCGCCGCGCTGATCCAGGCGATCGTCGCCAAGCTGATCCGGCTGCGGAACCAGAACCAGTCGTGGCGGATTTATCGCGGCGTTTACATCGACGAGAACAAGTGGCGCGCGGTCCGCTACGGCATCGACGGCAACCTGATCGACTTCGGGATCGAGAGCGAGGTACCGATGCGCCAGCTTGCTACCGAGCTTTTGGAGCTGGTCGACGATGTGGTGGACGACCTCGGTTCGCGCCAGGAAGTCGAGCGCATCATGCATATTTTCGAGCGCGGCACCAGCGCAGACCGGCAGCTTGCCGTCTATCACCGCGCGCTGGACGAGGGGAAATCGAACCGGGAAGCGCTGTTCGATGTGGTCGATCACCTGATCGGGGAAACGGCCTACGGCTGGTAAGCGAGCGCGTGTATCGTCTGCGCTCGAAAGCGACGACAATTCACGGGCGGAGCTTGCTCCGCCCCTACATGACGCCGAATTGGTCGTGCGACACAGAGCGCCCGGTTACCGTCAGCCGCTAGCGCCGCCGGTTTGAGGCGTACACCGCCATCAGTCCGGACGCGATCCCGGCGCCCAGCACCACGTACAGCATCACGCTAAACACGCTGGTACGCGCGTCGGTTGGCGCGTATGCGACCAGCACGCCCATCGCCAGGAAGACGATCAGCACGGCGAAGGTGATCCCGTAAATCCATTTTTCCCCGCGAGTCAGCATCATCGAAAACTCTCATTCCAGGTGCGCATTACTCAAATTCGTAGAACGCAAAGCCGCGCCACTCGGACGACGGCAGCAGATACATTCGCCCGCCGGGGGGCGCCGGATCGCGCCGCATGACGGAGATGCCCGCGATCGTGTCATCCGGCGACAGGCGGTACGGCGGCCCCGGCCCGCGCACGCTGTTGATCACCAGCGTGTGCTGCGCGTAGTGCAAGCTGATCTGGTCGCCAAGCAGCATCACCCGCTCCGGCGCGCCCAGCACCGCGACCGCATCCCCCAGGCGCGGCCAGGGGCCATCCGGTCTGAGATTCACCGGCGTGAACAGGAAGATCAGCGGATCCCACACCAACTCGACCGTCTGGCGCCCGCCCCGCCCTGCAACATAATCGAAGCGGAAGCGCGTCTCGCCCATGCCGACGACGCCTGGCGAGCGGTACACGCTGCCAGAGACGACGCCCTTTTCTGCGCCGAGCGCCGCCGGGATGCCGTCCGGATCCAGGCCGAACATGCACAACGTCTGCCAGCAACCGTCGTTGTCTGGCAGCGGGAAGCCACGCGGCGCGGTCGCCTGCCCCAGCCAGCGCGCGCCCGCCACCAGCAGCGCCAGCGCGATCCACGCGCCCGCAATCGCGAGCAAAACCCAGCGCCGCATCATCCGCGCGCGGGCCGCCCCGCCCGCGAACCGGCCCAACGCGCCAGCTCGTGCGCCACGGCCAGCTCGATGATCACCAGCGCCAGCAGCGCCGCGCCAAGCAGCACGCCAAAGTCGACGTCGATCCAGGCGCGGAAGACCGTCTGCAGGTTCATAAAGCGCAGCCCCTGGTCGCCCGCGACTGCCAGCGCCAGCAGGCTCGTCCACCGCTCCGGCATGGACATCGTCTCGTAGCCGAGCGACCACGGATCGCCGTTGAGCACCAGCCACCCGGCAGATAGCGCCACCGCAAACGCGATCACCTGCACCACCAGCGCCCCGCCCCGCGCCAGTTGGTAGACGCGCCCGCTGCCCGTCAGCGCGACAATCGCCAGCCCGGCGCTCGCGTTCAGCGCCACCGCCGCCAGCGGTTGGAGCAGCACGGCGAGCATCACCGCCGCCAGCAAGCCGATCGCCGCCGGAATCGAGGTCGCGGGGGTAACTCCGGCGATTGCCAGGTCAAGCTGCTGGCCGCGATAGCCAGTCAGGTCGTGCAGCATCGTCCCTGCGAAAAACAGACGCGGCATCCACAGCGCGGCCAGAATCCAGCGGAGCCGGTACATCACCGCCGCCCACCGCGCCCAGACCGAGAGCTCCGCGCCGTGGCTGGTGATCTTGACCAGCTCCCACGCCTCGCGCCGTCGCTCGCTCGCCAGAAAGCTCGACGCCAGCAACAGCGCGGCAATCTGTGCGAAAAGCTGAAGCAACAGCAGGAAGACGTATAGAACCGAGAAGATCGGCGACTCGCCCTGCCCGCTGACGCCCAGCGAAATGTCGCGCTGGTAGCTGTCGATGCCGAAATACAGCACGCCGAGCGCCATCAGAACGCCGGTGATCGCCGCCAGAAGGCGCGCGCCCCGCGTGTGGCGCCGCTGGTCGCGCTGGAGCACAGTCCGCAGAACGGGGTGCGTCAGGCGCGCCCAGGGCGGAAGCTGCAGGGTGAGGGTAAGACGCCGCACTCAGAGCACCTCGCGCGACTCATCGGACGATCGGGCGTCGATTGTACCGCGCTCAGTCGTCCGGCTCCATTTGCAGCGCCGCGCGAACGTCCTCGCCCAGCCGGTCGAGCGCGGGCTGCCAGTCTTGCTGTTGGATACGTATTGCCCGCCCCGGATGGATGTAGTACAGCACCGTCTCGGGGACCTGCTCGACCTGCTGGTAGACCGCCGCTGCGTACACGCCAAGCTGCAAGTAGTAGCGGCGCGCGTTCTCTTTGGCGCCGTTCCACGAAACCAGCGCCGTCTTATAGTCGAGAATGTGCCAGTGCTTGCCGTCGAAGTAGAGCGTATCAATCACGCCGTAAATGGCGCGCGTTCCGGAGTGATGGTAGACGAACGGCAGCTCGTGGTACACCTGCTTCGCGCTGTCCAGTTCGCGCCGGATGTCGCTGCGCGCGAACTTCGCAAGCAAGCGCCGCGCCTGCTCGACCACCTGCCCGGCCAGCACCGGATCGGTAACGCCCAGCTCCCACACGTACGCCTGCAGCCGTTCGTCCAGCAGCGCCGGATCGGTCACGTCGGGCAGAAGCCACGCACGCAGCGCGCGGTGGACCGTCTCGCCGATGGTGCGCTTGACGATGCCGGAGTCGGGCGTGCCGTCCGGCAAGGGACGCAACGCATCCGGCGCATCGTGCAGCACGGCATGGCGGAACGCGCGCCGCCCCAATTTCTGCGGATCGGTGAACGCGATGCGCCCCAGCTTGGCGATCTGCGTCGCGCTCAGCGTACGCGCCGGGGCGTCCGGCTCTGTGGGGACCTCGGCGAGCAGCGGCGGAAGCGCCTCGCCCACGCCCTCGACCGGCTGCCCGGCGGCCAGCGCCGGATGCTCCCAGCCGAGCGCGGCCCCGGTAGAGCGCGGCAGCATCGCGGCGAAGTCCGGCGGCGTTTGCGGCACGCGGATCGTGCACGCGCCCCACGCGCGGCGTACTTCCCACTCGCCCGGCACCAGCGCATCGGGATCGACACCCAGGGCACGCAGCCACAGCGACAGCCAGCAATCTTCCGGATACCGCCCGTACTGGTTCGCCGATCCGCTGAGAATCAGGTGATCGGCGGCGCGGGTCGCGGCGACGTACAGCAGGCGGCGATGCTCGGCCTGCTCGCGGCGCGCGCTGAGCTTCTTCGCCCACTCGACGGCAAACAGCTTCGGCTTGTCGCGGTCGTCGGTTGGCTCCAGCGGCGGCGTGCAGACCGGCCCGGCGTCCGGATCGTACGAGAAAACCGCGCCGCGCTCGTTCCGCGTCCAGGTCGTATCGAACAGCGCGACGATCGGGA
>CBINGT010000187.1:0-7160 GCA_966250245.1 uncultured Anaerolineae bacterium | reverse complement strand
GCGTGGTGATCGTTGGCGCGGGGAAGCTCGGACTGCTGGTGGCGCAGGCCGTCCGCCTGACCGGGGCCGATCTGACGGTCGTGGCGCGGCGCGAGCGGCCGCGCGCGCTGCTCGGCGAGTGGGGCATCCCGGTGGCAGATGCGGCAGACATTGCACCGGGCATTGCGGACGTGGTGATCGACTGCACAGGGAACGCGGAAGGGTTTGCTTCGGCGCTGGACCTCGTGCGGCCGCGCGGCACGATTATCCTCAAGAGCACATACGCGGATTTGCCGCAAGCAGACCTGACGCGGGTTGCGGTTGACGAACTGCGGGTGATTGGCAGCCGGTGTGGGCCGTTTGGTGCGGCGCTGAGGCTGCTGGCGGCAGGGCTGGTCGATCCGCGTCCGATGATCGATGCGCGCTATTCCCTGGCGGATGCCGAGCGCGCGCTGGCGCACGCAGCGCAGCCCGGCACGCTGAAGGTGCTGCTCGCCCCCTGACGGCTGCTTACACAGGCGAGACTTCCGCGCTTCCGGCGGGCTTGCTGCGATTAGCATCCTGCGAAGCGAGCGGCAGCGTGAAGGTGAACGTTGTGCCGACGCCCGGCTCGCTGTCCACCCAGATCTCGCAGCCGTGCGCCTCGACAATCCGCCGCGCGATCGACAGGCCGAGGCCGGTGCCAGTCGTGGAGCGGGCAGTGGACGGGGCGCGGAAGAACTTCTCGAACACGCTGCGCCGTTCTTCCTCGCTCAGCCCGTGACCGGTATCCTGCACGCTGACAGTCGCAACCTGCTGATTGTCGTGCCGCGCGATCTGGCAGGCGATATGCCCGTATTCGCGGTTGTACTTGATCGCGTTGGTGAGCAAGTTCAAGAGTACCTGCTTGATCTTCTCGCGGTCTCCAGTCACGGTTAGCGCCGAGCCGTGTACTGCGATCGTGACTCCGCGTTCCGCCGCCTGCGGAGATACCAGTTCCACGCACTCGCTGACCAGCGACAGCAACTCGAACGGCCGCTGTTCCAGGCGCGTCCGGCCGGACTCCAGCCGGGCGAGGTCGAGGAAGTCATTGGTCATCTGCGTCAGGCGCTCAGTTTCGGCCTGCAGCGTGGACGCGATCTCTTGGCGAACCGGCTCGGGCAGGGTGGGGCGTTGCAGCAGCGTGGCGCTGGCGTGCAGCGCGGCGAGCGGCGTGCGAAGCTCGTGCACCATTTCGGCGATGAAGTCGCTTTGCTGGAACAGGCGCGCGTTCTGGATCGCGATCGCGGCCTGATTGGCGAGCGTGATCAGTGTCTCGACGTCGTCTTGCGTCCACGGCTCGTCGTCACGCTTGTTGATTGCCTCGACCACGCCGATCACCGTGTCCTGCAGCTTCATCGGCACAGCGAGCAGGTTACGCGTGGTGAAGCTGAGGCGCTTGTCCACATTGGCGAACCAGCGGGAGTCGCTGCGCGCGTCCTCGACCAACTCTGGGACGCCGTGCGTCGCCACCCATCCGGCGAGGCTGCCTTCCATCGGAACCGGGATGGCGGCCATCGCGCTGCCGGACAGGTTCGACGCGGCCTCAAAGCGTAGCTCGCCGGTCGCCGGGTCGACCAGCAGGATCGACGCTTCTTCCGTGCCGGTCAGCTCGGTCGCGGCGTGGACAATACGGTTCAGCAGGGCGCCGAGGTCGAGCGTCGAGTTAAGCTGGCGGCTGATTTCAATCAGACGCTCGTAGCGCGCGGCAAGCTGCTGGTAGCGGGCGACACTGACTTCGTTGAGCGCAGTGCGGCGGTGCTTGGCAGTCATTCCGAATCGCCCCCCAGGGCATCAGCGAGGTGCGGCAACACATCGACCGCATCCCCATGAATTACAACCTGTGCCAGCGAGTCTAACGCGGTTTCCATCAGATTGACGAAGATCAGCTTGGCGCCGTTCCGGTGCGCGAAAGCAGGCAGGTCGGCGGCGGGATACACTTCGAGCGACGAACCAACGACCAGCATCACATCGCAGCGGGCGGCGTCGCGCCGGGCCGCGCTGAGCGCCCGCGCCGGAAGCTGCTCGCCGAACAGGATAACGTTCGGTTTCAGCGCATTGCCGCAGGCCGGGCAGCTTGGCACGGCGCCCGTTTCGAGCAGGGCGACCAGATACGGGCGGCAGTCGTACTCGCGGAAGCAGTGGATGCACGTCACAGTCCGTAGATGGCCGTGCACCTCGTGGACGGTCTGGCTCCCCGCGCGGGAGTGCAGCAGGTCGATATTCTGCGTAATGATACTGCGCAGCAGTCCGCGACGCTCCATCCGCGCCAGCGCAAAGTGAGCAGGGTTTGGCTCGGCATCAAGGATCGTGCGGGCGAGCGGGCGAATCCAGTTGTAAAAGCGCGCCGGATTGTGCCGGAAGCCGTAGATGCTGGCGACCTCGGCAGGATCGTGGCGCTCCCACAGGCCAGAGCGCGGGCTGCGGAAATCGGGAATGCCCGATCCTGTGCTGATCCCCGCGCCCGTCAGCGCGACGACGTAGCGCGCCCGGCGAAGCAGGGCGCTAGCAGCTTCAAGCGCATCATCTGGGAGCATGCGGCCAGACCGGGGGATCGTCAGCGGAGTGTCCGAAGCAAGCGCGCAGCACGTGACGGGACCCCGGCGGCACGCGCTAGCCTACTTGGACAAGCGCTTCAGCGAACTTGGAGTATTGTGTGGATGCGATCGCGTTTGGCTGGAGCAGGATCAGTGGCGTGGACACCTCGTCCGCCTGGAACGCCAGCTCCGGCATGGGCGAGATGATCGCGGTCATCTCATGCTCCAGCATCTTTTCCGCTTCCTGCCAGGGAACTTGCAAGCTCGACGGCGTGCGGTTAATAAGCACAACGAACATCCGCGCGCGCGAAAAATCGTGCTGCTCGATCTCATTCATCAGGTCGCGCGCCAGCGTCAGCGAGATACGGTTCGGCTCGACCGCCAGCGTCAGGTGATCCAGCTCTGACAGCAGGCGCACGTTAAGCCGTGACAGCCCCGATCCCATGTCGAGCAGGACGTAATGCGCCAGCGAACGAAGATGGTCGACGATCGCCGCGGCTGCGTCGGGGTTAATCTGCATCTGCGTTTCCTGCGGGCGCGACGACGACAGCAGCAGGCGCAACCCGCTGGCGTGATGCACCAGCTCATTCTCGACCAGGCGCGTGGAAAGCTCATTGATCGGGCGCGAGAGCAGGTTTGCCATGCCCGTCGAGCGCGCCGCGCCGAGCGCCAGCCCGAGCGTGCTTTGCCCGGGGCGGAAGTCTGCAAGAATAGTCTTCTCACGCTGGGCGAGGCTGGCCGCGACGTTAAGCGCCAGCGTCGTGATGCCGCAGCCACCCTTCGCGCCCAGGAAACCGATCGTGTGCGCTTGTTCGGAGCCAGAGCGACGCAGCGCCGCATTGCGGGCGAGAACTGCTTTGACGCGCGACGCAAGTTCGGCCGGGTGTGTGGGCTTAGTCAGGTAGTCATCCGCGCCCGCTTCAAACCCGGCGACCTTGTCGTCTACCGCCGACTTCGCGGTAAACATGATGATCGGAATCGGCTCGGTGGCCGGATTCTGGCGCAGCCGGCGGCAGACCTCATAGCCGTCCATGTCGGGCATCATGATGTCGAGGATAACGAGGTCGGGCTGCTCGTGCAGGGCCTTCCCAAGCGCTTGCCCCCCGCTATTGGCGACGAGGATTTCGTATCCCTGGCGCTGGAGCATCAAACCAATTAATTTAAGACTGTCTAGATCGTCGTCAACGATTAAAATTCGCTCTGGCATCGTAGCTCACCATCAAGTGAAAAGTCTAGCTGCGGGGATGAAGCATCTGCGAGAGTGTCACATCGTACGGAAGTCTAGCATGGAAGACAGGGCTATGCAAGAAGGAGCATTCGCTCGCCATCCGAGGCCGCTTGGCCGCGTTGCCCGGCTTTTTGACCGATGCTATAATGCGCTCTCGAGGCTAGCCGGTAAGAGTGGCCGTAGCCGCCTGTCAGGGAAGACTCGTCGAAGTAGATTGTCAAGCGGATTGCAGTCCCTCGCCGGCCTGTGATAGGGCAGGCCCACCGTGAATGATATTGCGTCATCGCAAGCACAAAACGCGCCCCATCTTCATCACCTCCTGAACGCGATTCGACAAACGTCCGGCGCTCCAAGTATAGGTGCGACGCTGGCTGCGCTGCTCGGCACCACACCCGATGCGGTGATTCTTTTAGACGCGGAGCAGCGAGTTGTGCTGCTGAATCCACCCGCCGAAACGCTGCTCGGCCTGAACAGCGCCTCGGCTGCCAACCGGCCCGCGCGCGAGGTGATCCGCGACGCGACGCTGCTGGCGCTGCTGGCGGATACCGGCACGCTCCCCGCGCAGGTGACGGCTGAAGACGGCCACATTTACGCGCCGCGCGCCGTGCCAATCACCGGCGAGGATGGCACCCTCGAAGGGCAGGCGCTGGTGCTGCGCGACATGACGCAGTTCGAGCAACTTAACCGCAATATGGCAGACTTCCTCAGCACCGTGTCGCACGACATGCGCTCGCCGCTGACGTTCATCAAGGGCTATCTCGACATGCTGGGGATGATTGGCCCGCTGACCGAGCGGCAGGCGCAGTTTGTCGAGAAGATCACCGGCGGCGTGATGCAAATGGCCGACATGATCGAGAAAATCCTCGACGCGGGGCGGCTCGATCCGCACACCGGCCGCTACGAGCTTTCGCGAGAGCCGTCTGACATTGGCGAGCTCGTCCGGCGCGCGGCGCAACCGCTGCTCGAACCGGCGCGCAAAAAGGAGCTGGTGCTGTCGATTGACGTAGCGGACGATCTGCCGGTGCTGAATGTGGACGCAGCCAGGTTGGTCAGCGCTTTCGCGAACCTGATCGAGAACGCAGTCAAGTACACGCCGGAAGGCGGCCGGGTCGATGTGTCGCTCGGCGTGGAGCGGGACGCGCTGGTGTTCCGCGTGCGCGACAACGGCTACGGCATCTCCGCCGAGGACCAGGCGAAGCTGTTTCAGCGCAATGTCCGCCTGCGCCGCCCCGAATGGAAGCAGGTCAAGGGAAGCGGCTTGGGTCTGTTCATTGTCAAGCACGTCGCGCAGCGACACGGCGGCGACGCCTGGGTGGAGAGCGTCGAGGGGCAGGGGAGCACCTTCGCGCTGGCGATCCCACTCAGCGGCGCAAATCTGCTGGCTGACGGCGGCTAGCACATCACCCCGATCTCGTTACACATTTGTTCGAAATTGCCCCGGTCAGACCGGGGTTTTTGGGGTATGATCGGCGTCAGACACAAAGGACATCGAGGATCAAACCCATGCCGATACGGGTGCTTTCGGACGTGGTCGCCGCGCAGATCGCGGCTGGCGAGGTGGTTGAACGACCGGCGTCGGTTGTCAAAGAGCTCATCGAGAACGCGCTGGACGCAGGCGCAACGTCGATCACGGTTGAGGTCGAAGACGGCGGGCGGCGGCTGATCCGCGTCAGCGACAACGGCACCGGCATCGCGCCAGACGAGGCGGCGCTGGCCTTTCACCGCCACGCCACGAGCAAGCTGGAAACGGTCGAGGACCTCAGCCGGATCGTGACGCTCGGCTTTCGCGGTGAGGCGCTGGCGAGCATCGCCGCCGTCAGCCGCACGACGATGACGACGCGCCCGCGCGAAAGCGCCGCCGGAACGGCCGTGCAGGTTGAAAGCGGGGAGCTGCGTTTTCAACGCGCGGTCGGCGCGCCGGTCGGAACGGTGGTCGAGGTCGAGAACCTGTTTTTCAACACTCCGGCGCGGCTGAAGTTTCTGAAGGCCGACAGCACGGAGCGCCGCCATATCGCCCAGTTGGTGACGAATTATGCGCTGGCTTACCCGCAGGTGCGTTTCCGGCTGGTGCAGGAAGGGCGCGAGCAGTTTCACAGCACCGGTAGCGGCAGCCTGGCCGACGTGCTGGTCGAGACGCTGGGGCTGGAAACGTTCCGCGCCATGCTCGAAGTGCAGCCGCAGCCACCCTCGCGCCCGGATCTGCCGCCGGTCGAGGTTTGGGGATACACGTCCGCGCCTAGCCTGACACGCTCCAACCGCCAGCAGATCGTCCTGTTTGTCAACGGGCGCGCCATCGGAGACCAGAGCCTGACGTATGCGGTCGTCCAGGCGTATCACACGCTGATCCCGTCCGGGCGCTATCCGCTGGCGGTGGTGATGATCCGGCTCGATCCCGAGCAGGTCGATGTGAACGTCCACCCCACGAAAGCCGAGGTGCGCTTCCGCTCGCCGGATGCAGTGTTCGCGGCGGTGCAACGTGCGGTGCGCCGCGCCGTGGTGGAGCAGGCGCCGGTCCCCTCAGTGAGCAGCGATCCATACGCGGCTGCTGATCGCGCCTGGAATCCGCCCGCCGCGCCTGCGCCACGACGCCCGCTGGTGCCGGGGGAGCAGCAGCTCCGGATGCAGCTTGAGACGTTTGGGCCGGGGCGCTATACCCAGCAGCGGCCAGACGTGACGCAGTTCGCCACGCCGGAGCCGGAGTCCGACACCGCGATCCCGGCTGGTCCGCAGGCGCCCGCGCGCCCGCGCACGCTGCCTGTGTTGCGCGTGGTGGGGCAGGTCGGCGCGATGTACATCGTGGCCGAGGGTCCGGCCGGGCTGTATCTGGTGGACCAGCACGCGGCGCACGAGCGGATCCTGTACGAGCAGTTCATGGCGCAGCACGCCGCGCAGCAGACCGTCTCGCAGCAGACGCTGACCGGCGTGACGGTCGAGCTGCCGCCCGCCTCGGCGCGGCTGGTGGATGAGGCGCTCGACGTGTTGTACGAGCTGGGCTTCGAGATCGAGCCGTTTGGGACGAACACGTACCGGATACGGGCGGTCCCGGCGCTGCTGGCGGATCGCGATCCGCAGGATGTGCTGTACGGGATGATTGAAGACCTGGAAGCAGGCGCGACACCCGGCGCGGCAACGCTAGAGGAGCGGCTGGTCCGCCGCGTGTGTAAGGCGGCGGCGATCAAGGCCGGTCAGGTGCTGAGCTTTGACGAGATGCAGCGCCTGCTAGAACAGTTGGAGCGTTGCGAGGCGCCCCGCACCTGCCCGCACGGCCGCCCGACGATGATCCACATCAGCGGCGAGGAACTCGCGCGGCAGTTCGGGCGGGAGTAGGTGCGAGCAGTTAGCGGTTAGCAGTTAGCAAGAACTGCGTGTAAGGCGAGAGCCCGCTACCCTGTCAGTTT
>CBINGT010000186.1:0-7205 GCA_966250245.1 uncultured Anaerolineae bacterium | reverse complement strand
GGCGACCCCGGCGAGAGCCGCTTCTACCTGTCGCTGGAAGACGAGCTGATGCGGCGCTTCGGCGGCGACCGGGTCAAGGGCTTCATGCAGTGGGCCGACATGCCCGAAGACATGCCGATCGAGCACAGCATGATCACCAAGTCGATCCAGCAGGCGCAGATCCGCGTCGAGGGGCACAACTTCGACATCCGCAAGCGCGTGCTGGAATACGATGACGTGGTCAACAAGCAGCGCGAGACGACTTACGCGCAGCGCCGCAAGATCCTCACGTCCGAGCCGGGCGAACTGCGCGAGCAGATCCAGCGCATGATCACCGAGGAGATCACCGAGCTGGTCGAGGAGCACACCCAGGGCGACCCGGTCGACTGGGATCTTGAGGAACTGCACCGCGCCGCACTGGCGATTTATCCAGTCCCGGCCGAGATCACACCCGACGTGCTGGCAGGCTACGACGATCCGGAAGAGATCACGCTGCTGCTGGTGAAGGGCGCGCTCCAGGCATATGATCAGCGGGTCGAGCAGTTCGGTGAAGAGTGGATGACACAGGCCGAGCGGGAAGTGCTGCTCAACGCGGTTGATACCCTGTGGCAGCGCCACCTGACCGATCTCGACGTGCTGCGCGAAGGGATCGGCCTGGTCGGCTATGGCGGGCGCGACCCGCTGGTCGAGTACAAGCGCGAAAGCTTCCAGATGTGGACCGCGCTGCAGGAAGAGATCCAGGCGAAGGTCGTGCAGGACATCTACCGTGTCGTCCCGCGCGAGCGCGCGCCACAGGTGCTACGGCTCAGCAACATCCGCGCCGGGCGCGGCGCCATGCCGACCGTCACCAATGCGCCCGCTGCTCCACCGGAGCCTGTGCGCAATGTGGGCATGTTCGACAACGTCGGGCGAAACGACCCGTGCCCGTGCGGCAGCGGCAAGAAGTTCAAGCACTGCCACTATCCCGAAATCCAGAAGCAGCGCCAGACCGTCGCGCCGGAAGCCGTCCGGCATGTGCCACGGCGGCGTCGCTAACAAGGCAGCGGTTAGCCGTCGGCAGTTAGCGCGCAAAACCTCACCCTTGAAATGGGGCCGGGGGACAAGAGGTGAAGTTCCCCGGCGAGCAAGTGGCAAGGTCAAGTGTGCCAGTTCTGGCTCTTGCTACTCGCTAACCGCTAACAGCTAACCGCTTTTTTCACGAGGACCGCGCCCCATGAGCGCTTCAAATGACACAGCCGATTTCCCGGCCAAGCCCCCTCAATGCCCGCCTGAAGACCTGGTGGACGTGGATCCGCGCATGCGGGACCTGCTCACCACCCGGCTCACGTCCTTCATCAAGTGGGACGTGCTCCGCTTTTTCCACGAAAACCCGCAAACCACCGAAACCGCCGAGCGGATCGCGGACGAAATCGGCCGCCACGTGGACGTGGTCGAGCCCGAGCTCATCCAGCTTGCGCGCCATTCGCTGCTCGAAATGGAAACGCTCACCGGCCTGCGCGTCTACACTCTGAGCGACGATCCGGACACCCGCCAGCTTATTCATGAATTTTTCATGGCGTGTAATGACCGGCGTTTTCGGCTAAAAGCGGTTTACCACGTGATTCAGCAGCTCCACTGACCTTGCCGGATTTGGCAAAAAGGCTTCTAATTAAGAAAAGAGTGACCAGGCTCCCCGTGCATACCTACGGGGATGCAAGTTGCGGTTGGGAACCGCACGACGATGCGCGATTACAGTGGGGCTGCAATTGAGTTTGATGGCGGACACGCAGATGAAGCGTCCGGCGCCTACCCCGATCTTCCCGTGACCGATGGGATCATCATCGTCGTCGACAAGTGTGGGATTATCCAGTTTGCCACCCTTGCAGCCGAGCAATACCTCGATGATGGCGCCGGTCCGCTGGTCGGCCGCTCCGCATTGGAGTTCATCACGCCGCTTGAGCGTGAGGCCATCAAAATGCGCTGGCAGGCGCACTTCCGTAACCCGGAGAACCTTACCGACGAGATGATCGTCACGCTCGACGAGCGTCTGAATCACGTCCATCCGCTGCGCGTGGGGATCTGGCGCCTGCCATACGAAGACGCCTTCCTACTGGTTTTCCACCTCTCCGACCACATCCGCGACCGGCTGGATACCCTGTACGCGATCCTGGCGTCGCTCTCTGGCGCGCTCAAGCTCGACCAGGTGATCGACGTAGTGCTGAACGAGGTGCTGCGCCTGATCCCCTGCGATCACTGCGCGCTGCTGGTCATCGAGCCGGATGGCACGCTGCAGGAAGCGCGCTCGATCGGCTCGGTGCTGCGCGTCCAGACGCCGGACGAGAACGAGGGCGTGCTGGAGCGCGCCACCATCCAGACCCTGCGGATAACCGGCAAGCCGATGTTCATCTCGGACTGCCACAACGATCCCCTGTGGGAGCGCCGCCCCTCGTCCGATGCGATCCGAAGCTGGCTGGGCGTCCCGCTCATTCATCGCGGCGAGTTCCTGGGCGCGCTCAACCTCGACAGCCGGCACGTCGGCTTTTTCACGCCCGAAGACGCCGCGCTGGCGCAGGCGTTAGGCACGCAGGTCGCCGCGGCGCTGTTCTCCGCCCGGCAGTACGAGTCCGAGCTTCGCCGCGCCGAGCGGTTCCGCGCCATCAGCGAGATCAGCGCTGCCATCAGCCAGCTTGACCTGACGAGCGTGCTGGAAATCGTCTACCGCAAGGTCAGCGGGCTGATGGACACCAGCGTATTCTTCATCGGCCTGTATGACGCCGAAGCGGAGCAACTTCTCATCACCGGCGCGTATGAGCACGGCGAGCGCGTCCCCGACAAGACGCAGAAGGCCAGCGAAGGGCTGACCGGGCTGGTGCTCCGCACGCGCAAGCGCTTGATCATCCACGACAGCGAGGTCGAGCCGTTCCCGGACCCGGTGATTGTAGACGGCGAGATGCCGCGCAGTGTGCTGATGTTCCCGCTGATGCGGCAAGAGCATCCGGTAGGCGTCATCAGCGTGCAAAGCTTCCGCCCCAACGCCTACACGAGCGGCGATATTGCCCTGCTCGAGACGATTGCGGGCGCTGTGGCAACCGCGATCGACAACGCGCAGCTTTACAACGAAACCGCCAGCCAGCTTGCCGCGCTTGAGACGCTGCACCAGATGTCGCTACGGCTGCAATCCGTCCAGTATCGAGAGCGTGTCGCGGAACTGGCGCTCAACGCGGTGATGGAATTGTTCGAGCCGTCGTTCGCATACCTCTTCCTCGCCAGCGATCCGCCACAATCTCCGCAGGTATGGTCAGGCTGCCTGGAGCAAGACGCGCGACGGCCAACCGTCCAGTTGTGCGAGGACGCGGACGACACGCTCGCGCGTCAGATTACCGCCACCGGGCGGCCGGTCATCCTGCACGATACCGGCGGGACGGAGCCGCTTCTCACCGTCAACCAGCGCCCGGTCCGCGCGGTCGCCGGATTCCCGCTGAATCGCGGCGAGTCTCGCCAGGGCGCGCTGATCCTGTTCTACGAACAGCCGCAGTTCTTCCGCGCCACGACGCTCCGCGCGTTGGAACTGCTGTGCATGCAGGCCGCGACCGCGCTCGAAAACGCGTCGTATTACCAGCGCCTGCGCCAGCAACTCGAAGAAGTCTCCGCGCTGCACGAACTTGCCCAGCAGGTCAGCAGCAGCGAATCGCTCGATGAGATGCTGAAGCTTGTGACCGAGCGCATGTGGGCAGTGTACCGCTGCCGCGCTGTGGCAGTCGCCCTGTACGATCCGAGCTGCAATCAGGTGGTGATGCGCGCCGCGGTAGGGCTGGATCCGCAGTATATCGCTGCGGCACGCTTCGAGATGGGCGAGTTTGTCGCGGGGCACGTCGTGGCGACCGGCGAAGTGGTCTACGTGCGGGACACGCGCGAACACCCGAACTTCCGCGTCATCGATCCGGAAGTGCGCTCGATCCTGGCCGTGCCGCTGACCGTTCACGACCAGGTGATCGGCACGCTCAGCGTAGACAGCGCCAGCCCGAACGCGTTCAGCGCGGAGCACGAGCGCCTGCTGACGATTGCGGGCGGCCAGCTTGCCGCCGCGATTGAAACGCTCCGCCTGCTCGACGAGACGCGCCAGCGCGCCGCGCAGTTGGCCGAGGCGAATAAAACGCTGCGCGCAGTGGATGCGCTCCGCGACGAGCTGGTGCAGAACGTCAGCCACGAGCTACGCAGTCCGCTCTCGCTGGTGCGCGGCTACGCCAGCCTGATGCGCGACGGTGAGCTTGGACCGGTCACGCCGGAGCAGGTCGAAGCCCTCGACATGATCGAGCACAAGGCCGAGTCGATCAGCCGGTTGATTAACGACATCCTCTCGCTAGAGACAATCCGGCGCGAAACGCTCAAGCTGGGGCTGGTGGACGTCACAGAACTGGCCGAGCAGATCGTCAACGGCGCGCGACTGGTGCATAGCGAGCGGGGCTACAACTTCGCGCTGGAAATCACGCCAGGCGACTACGTCGTCGAAGGCGATCGCGACCGTCTGACGCAGGTGATGGACAATCTGATCGGCAACGCGATCAAATTCTCGACGCCCGGTTCGACTGTTACAGTCCGCCTCGCGCCGGGCGCGGAACCTGGAACGATCACCATCGACGTGATCGACCAGGGCATCGGGATCCCCCCCGAGCAGCTCTCGCAGATTTTCGAGCGCTTCTACCAGGTGGAGTACGCCGGGTTTACTCACCGGGGCGGCGCAGGGCTGGGCCTGTCGATCGTGCAACGCATCCTCGAGGCGCACGGCGGCTCGATCAGCGTCAGCAGCGTCGTCGGCCAGGGCAGCACGTTCACCTGCACGCTGCCGCTCGCCTGCGCCGACGACCCCACCACCAGCTAGCCCATCCGGAAAAACAAGAGGGCGCAGCAAGCTGCGCCCCTACGAGTCGTTTGGTTCAGGCGGCCGGATTAACTCGCCATCTCAATTAGCGACGGGTCGTCGTTGGCGGGTGTGTTGACCCGCGTCGAAACCGGATACGCCCGCATCTGGTCGGCGGGATACGGCTTGAGCAGCTCCAGCACGCGTGCCGTGTTCATCTCCTGCGGGTCCAGCCACAGATCGTATGCGTCCGGCGGCAGGATGATCGGCATCCGCTCGTGAATGGACGCCATGAACTCGTTCGCCGGGCCGGTCACGATCGTGCATGTGACGAGGCTTTCCCCGCTCTCCGGCTCGGTCCACGTCTCGTACAGCCCCGCAAACCCGAACGGCTGCCGGTCTTTGAGCGTGATGTACATCGGGATTTTGCCGCCGGGCTGCTTCTGCCATTCGTAGAATCCATCGGCCACGATCAGGCAGCGCCGCCGCTTGAGGGCGTTGCGATAGGAAGGCTTTTCGGCGAGGGTTTCGCTGCGCGCGTTGATCATGCGCGAGCCAATAGACGGGTCCTTCGCCCAGCTTGGGATCAGGCCCCAGCGCATTAAGCGCAACACGCGGCTGCCGTCGTTCTCGGTGACGACCGTTGCCACCGCCTGGGTCGGCGCGATATTATAGCGCGGCGGCAGCGGCTCGGGCGGTTGCGTCAGCGAGAAGGTTTCAAGCAGCACGCCCGCATCAGGTTCGGTGAGAGTGAATCTTCCGCACATACGTTCTATTATAGCGCCCTTCTGCCGCGTCTGCAACACCCTGTCTAATCATTCCACAAACAAGGATAGCCCGGATGATCACGATTGGCGAGATCGAAATCCACCTGGTCAGCGACGGCGTGGTGTGGGTCGATCGCGGCGGCCCGTTCGGGCTGGTGCCGCTGGCGCTGTGGCGCAACATCCAGCCGCCAGACGACCAGCAACGCCTGCCGATGATCCTGACCTGCCTGCTGGTGCGCGCCGCCGGGCAGACGATTGTGGTCGATACCGGGCTGGGGACGAAGCTCAACGACAAGGAGCGGCGCATCTGGGGGTTAGAGCGCCCCAACGGGACGCTGCTCGACGGGCTGGCGCGGCTCGGCGTGACGCCGGACGATGTAGACATCGTGATCGACACGCACCTGCACGCCGATCACTGTTCGGGGAACACCGAGTTCGCGGACGAAGCGGGCGAGGACGTGCGCGCCACCTTCCCTCGCGCGCGCTACGTCGTGCAGCGCCGCGAATATGAGGACGCCACACACCCGAACGAGCGGACGCGCGGCACCTATTTCGCCAACCACGTCGCGCCGCTGGTCGAGAGCGGGCAAATGGACCTGCTGGACGGAGACACCGAGATCGCGCCGGGCGTGCGCGTCGTGGTGACGCCGGGGCACACGCCCGGCCACCAGTGCGTGCTGTTCGAGAGCGGCGGGGAATATGCGCTGTTCGTGGCGGACCTCGCCAGCTACGCGGTGCATTTCGAGCGCCTGGGCTGGATGACCGCCTACGACGTCGAGCCGCTGGTCACGCTCGAAACCAAGCGCCGCTGGCAGGAATGGGCGCTCGACACGAACGCCCTGCTGATCTTCCAGCACGACACGCGCGTTCCCGCCGGGCGGCTGGTGCAGGATGGCAAGGTCCGGCGGATCGAGCCTGTCCCTGTGACGCTGGCGTAAGCGGGCTTACTGCGACGCTTCCCACTCCCGCACCACGTCTTCGAGCAGCGCGCGCACGGCGGGCTCGTCGACGTCGCCGATCCCCTCGTACTGGCGGTTGTCTACCACGATGTTGACCCCACCCTGCAGCGAGGGCCGCACATGAATCGACCGGCCGTTGAACTCCGGCAGACGCGCCAGCCGTTCCTGCAGCAAATCCTCGATCTGTTCCGCAATGGAGCGCTCGCCGGTCGCGGGCGGCTCGACGACGGGCTGCCCCAGCGCGACCCGCCCGATCTGCCGCAGCGGGGAGCCGCTACGCGCAGCCGGGCGCTCGGCGGGCGGAGCGGGCGCGTCCGCACGCGGCAAGGCCGCGCCGAGGTCGCGCAATAAGGCGGCGAAACGGCGCTCCAGGTCACTGCCACGCGGCGGCTCGCTCGCCAAGAAGCGATACCCGTCGATCTCCACGATCAGCGCGCCAGTGTCGCGGTCCCGCCAGACGCGCAGCACTTCGTCCGCCTCAGGCGGCGCGGCCGAGGCGTCGGCGGGGGAATTGGGCGGACCAGGCTGGGATGCAGGCGTCGGGGCCATGTCTGTCTCCGGTTCAGGCTGTGCGGATGGGATGGGCGCGGGTGCGGGCGCAGCCTCAGTCAGCGGCACGTCGCCGGTCAGCAGCGCGAGGTCCGGCATGGGCGCGGGCGGGAC
>CBINGT010000185.1:0-7208 GCA_966250245.1 uncultured Anaerolineae bacterium | reverse complement strand
AGTTCACACGCTCGCGCACGTAGAACTCGATCCGGTCGCCTTCCTGGAACGCGTCGAAGTTCGACAGGCGGATGCCGCACTCAAAGTCAGTGCGGACCTCGCGCACGTCCTCTTCGAAGCGCTTCAGACTGCTGACGTTCGCGTTCTCAACCAGCACCTCGCCGTTGCGGACGACGCGCGCCTTGGCGTTACGCCGCGCCACACCTTCGAGGATGTACGACCCGGCGATGTTGCCCAGGCGCGGCAAGTGGATCACGCGACGCACCTCGGCCACGCCGACCGTCTTATC
Organism: uncultured Anaerolineae bacterium; assembly: GCA_966250245.1. GTDB lineage: Bacteria > Chloroflexota > Anaerolineae > Aggregatilineales > Aggregatilineaceae > DYGX01. The sequence goes on along the minus strand of CBINGT010000185.1, from coordinate 6,919 downwards.
CTCGTAGACCGGCTCAAGCATACCCTTGAGCGCCAGTTCGACGCTTTCGATCAGCTTGTAGATGACGTTGTACGTGCGGATCTCCACGCCCAGCCCTTCGGCCAGACGCTCCGCCGCCGAGTCCGCGCCAACGTTGAAGCCGATGATCACGGCCTCGGACGCGCTGGCGAGGTTGACGTCGCTCTCGGTGATCTCGCCCACGTCGGCGTGCAGCACGCGGACCTTGAGGTCACCCTCTTTGATCTGCTCGACGGAGTTGACGACCGGCTCCAGCGAGCCGTACACGTCCACCTTGATGATCAGCAGAAGTTCTTTCGCCTCGCCCGCCTGGAAACGATTGAAGATATCTTCCAGCGACACAGCCTGCGCCGGACGCGCTTCGGCGGCCGCCCGCTGCTCGCGCCGCTCTTCCACGATCGCGCGCGCCTCTTTGACGCTCTTGACCGCGTTGAACATATCGCCTGCGTGCGGCGGCTCATCCAGGCCCATGACCGTCACCGGCTGCGACGGCAGCGCGACCTTCACGGTCTTCCCGTTCTGGTCGAACATGCCCTTGATGCGCCCCGACGCCATCCCGGCGACGATGACATCGCCCGTGCGCAGCGTGCCGTTCTGGATCAGCAGCGTCGCCACCGGCCCGCGCCCGCTCGCCATGCGGCCTTCGAGCACCGTGCCCGCGGCTGGCTGGTCCGGGTCGGCGAGGATTTCCGACTCGTCCGCAACCAGCAAGATCGCTTCGAGCAGGTCTTCGATGCCTTCGCCGGTGATCGCGCTGACCGGCACCACCAGCGTATCGCCGCCCCACTCGTCGGTTTTCAGGTCAAGCTCTGCGAGCTGCTGCTTGACGCGCTCTGGGTTAGCGTTCGCCCGGTCGATCTTGTTGAGCGCCACGACGATCGGCACGCCTGCCGCGCGCGCGTGGTTAATCGCCTCGCGCGTGGTCGGCATTACGCCGTCGTCTGCCGCCACCACCAACACCGCGATGTCCGCGCCCTGCGCCCCGCGCGAGCGCATCGCCGTAAAGGCTTCGTGACCGGGCGTGTCCAGGAATGTGATCACACGCCCGTCCTTCTCGACCTGATACGCACCGATGTGCTGCGTGATGCCGCCCGCCTCAGACTCGGTGACATGCGTCTGGCGGATCGCGTCGAGCAGCGAGGTCTTGCCGTGGTCAACGTGCCCCAGCACGGTCACGACCGGCGGGCGGGGCTTGAGCTTGCTTGGATCGACGCCCGCATACAGCTTGCGCCAGGCCGGACGCGCGGCCTCTTTTTCTTCACGGGTGGGCTCGGGCGCGCGCAAAGGCTGCGGCTCGTAGCCCATCCCGTCCGCCACGATCGCGGCGGTGTCGTAATCGATCTGCTGGTTGATGGTCGCCATGATCCCGTTGCTGATGAGTTCCTTCATCACTTCAATCGGGCTGGCGTCCATCAGGTCGGCCAGATCGCGAACCGTCACAAACTCGGGTATTTCGAGGATTTGTTTCTCTTTTGCCATAGGATCAGCAGCACTGTCGCCTCCCGGCGCAGGCCGCTACCCTCCTTTCTGATAATGGGTTTTCCGTTAATCGAAGGACGGGCGCGGCCCGCCCCGGCAAAGCGGTAAACGCGCGGCGTCCTAGGTTTGATCGGACGGGCGAGCAGCGCGAATTCGCTCGCGCTCCTCGTCCGTCAGCGTTGTGCGCAGCGCTCGCTCGAGCGCATCACCGGAAAGCGCCCGGTCCCAGCACGCTGCCTGGTCGCAGAGATACGCGCCGCGCCCGCTGCGCTTGCCGGTCGGATCGACCTGCACCCCCTCGTCGGGAGTCCGCACAATCCGCGTGAGAGAGCGTTTGTCAGCCGTCGTGCGGCAGACCACACAACTCCGCTGCGGAATGTGCTTCCGGCGCGGTGGAGAAGTTCGCTTTGCCACGGAACGCTACTATTCCAGGTCGTCCCAGGCCCCGCGCTGGCGGCTGCCCTTGCGGCGACGCTTCGCGATGATCTCACCGCGCTCTTCGTCGTAGACAAGCTGGCGCCGCTTCTTCTTCGACTGGCGACGGCGCTCGATCTCGTCAAGCTCGGGCTCCAGCTCTTCATAGACCGGCGTGCGCGCGGGCTTCTGCTTGCGGCGCACCTTCATGTCGCGGTCCGCCGCCGGGCGCTCCGGTTCGGGTTCCGGCTCGGGCTCGACAAACGCCGGAAGCACCGCGTCTTCCTCGAAGATGGACTCAGGCTCGGACTGCGACAGCCCCGCCTCGACCTCGGCGACTTCGGCCACTTCCTCGGCAAGCTCCGCTTCCGCGGTAACTGCTTCGACTTCCTCGCGGGCCTCTTGGTCGGCTTCCTTCTCTTCGGTCGGCGGACGCAGGATCACCAGGTCGTCGAGCGCATAGCGGATCGCTTCCATCGCGTCGTCCGCCGCTCCACCCTGCCGCAACATCGCCTGCAGGCCCTCTTCGTCCGAGAGCATCCGCATCATCAGCTCGCCAACGTTCGCGATGCGGCCCAGCGCGCGCAGGATATCGTCGTCCAGTTCCAGTTCTTCCAGTTCCATCTGGAAGGCGTGCTCCGGCACGACCGCGCGCACCAACTCCATCGCAGACCGCTTCTCGGAGCGCGCTTCCTCGCGCACTGCCAGCAGACGCCGCTCGGCAATCTTGGCGAACTCGGTCAGCGTCTTGAACTCCTCGGGCGGGATCGGGCGGTTGGCGCGCTTCTTCTCGACGATGCGCGTCACTTCCTCGATCAGCGCCGGTTCTTCCTCGCGCAGCGTGTTCAGCGGCGGCTCGTCCAGCTTGTCGAACGCGTTGAGCACCGACTCCGACACGCTCTTGATGTCGATCCGCCAGCCGGTCAGCTTGGCGGCGAGGCGCGCGTTCTGCCCCTCGCGGCCGATCGCCAGCGAAAGCTGGTCGTCCGGCACGATCACGGTCGCGGTGCGGCCGGTGTCGAAGTCCTCTTCGAGCAGCATGTCGCTGACGCGCGCCGGGCTGAGCGCCTTCGCGATGAAGATCGCCGGGTCTGCGTTCCACTCGATGACGTCGATCTTCTCGTCGCTCAGCTCTTTGACGATGTTCTGGATACGGATACCGCGCATCCCAACGCACGCGCCGACCGGGTCAACACCCTCTTGCAGCGCCGCGACGGCGACCTTCGAGCGGTGCCCGGCTTCGCGCGCGATGTTCTTGATCTCGACCTGCCCGTTGTAGATTTCCGGCACTTCGTACTCGAGCAGGCGGCGCAGCATGTTCTTGTGCGCGCGGCTGACGATAATCTGCGGGCCACGGCTGTTGCGCTTCACCTCAAGCAGCAGGGCGCGCACCTTATCGTGCGGGCGATACCGCTCCTTGGGGATCTGCTCCTTGCGCGGCATCACTGCTTCGGCGCGCCCCAGGCTGAGCGTGATCGTTCCGCCGGAGACGCTTTGCACCGTGCCGGTAACGAGGTCGCCTTCGCGCTCGACAAACTCGCTGTAGAGCGTTTCGCGCTCGGCCTCGCGAATACGCTGCAGGATAACCTGCTTGGCCGTCTGGGCGGCGATGCGGCCGAAGCTGGCGCGCGTCTGCACCGGAACCATCACCAGATCGCCCAACTGGGCGTCCGGGTGATACTGGCGCGCCTCTTCGAGCGAGACTTCCGTCTGCTCGCTCTCGACCTCCTCGACCACCTCTTTTTCAAGCAAAATGCGCATCTGGCCGGTGGGATCGATACTGGCTTCGACCTGCTGGTTAGACGAAACACCCGCGTCGCGCCGGTAGGCTGAAACCAGCGCCTGCGACAGCGCTTCCAGCACTACCTCACGCGGCAAAGCGCGCTCGTCGACGATTTCGTTAAACGCCAGGGTGAAGTCGTTCTTCATCGTGTTCTCTGTCCTGCCGGACTCCTATTCCTCTTCTATTGTAGACGGCCTGCCGAAGAATGTGTTTTAGCGTGTGAATGATAATGCCTAAATAGTCATATACAACGAAAAGTGGGGGCTGCCCACTTTTCGCGACGGCTTCATTCAACTAGGTGCGTTCAGTATACCATAGCACCTGCGCCTCTGCAAGAGTCGCTTCGCGTGACCTCGCGGGCGCTCACGCGGGGCGACCGCCCGAAATCCCCCGCTCCAGCAGCAGCGCCGCCACGCCATCCACCGGCACGATTTGGCGCTCGGCGCTGTCGCGCCACTTCGCCTCGACCCCACCCCGATCCAGCGCCTTCTGGCTGACCGTCACGCGCAGCGGCACGCCGATCAGGTCAGCATCCGCGAACTTCACGCCCGGAGACTCGGCGCGGTCGTCCAGCAGCACAGCAAACCCCTGTGCTTCGAGATCGTCCGCCAGCCGCCCGGCGAGCGCGATGGTGTCTGCCTCTTTGCCGAGCGCGACGATATGCACATCAAACGGCGCGATGCTCGGCGGCCAGATAATGCCCCAGTCGTCGTGGTGCGCCTCGATCACCGCCGCCATCAGACGCTCTAACCCGATCCCGTAGCTCCCCTGCTGGACCGGATGCAGCGCGCCATCCTCGCCGTGATACAGGATGCCCACCGGCTCGCTGTAGCGCGTGCCGAGCTTGAACAGATGCCCCAGCTCGATCGCTCGCGAGACGTGCAGCCGCCCGCCCTCGCACCGCGCGCAACGCGCCCCGTCCGGCGCCTCGGCAATGTCGGTCACAAAGGCCGGATCCCAGTCGCGCGGGATGTTCAGGCCAGTGAAGTGATAGCCCGCCTCGTTCGCCCCGGCGACGAAGTTCCCGCCGCTGTGGACTGACCGGTCCGCCACCACCAGCACGCCCTCGCCCAGACCGAGCGGGCTGGCGTAGCCCGGCACCGCGCTCACCGCACGGATCTCCTCGTCCGTCGCCGGGCGTAGCTCCCCGCCGCCGATCGCGTTCCCCAGCTTGACCTCGTTCACCTCAAGGTCACCGCGAATCACCGCGAAGACCAGCCGCGAGGCCTCGTTTGGACGCTCCTGCGCGAAAAACACCGCTTTGAGCGTCTGCGCGGTGGGCACGCCGACGAACGCCGCCACATCCTGAATCGTCTCGCAGCCCGGCGTGGCGACCTTCTCAAGCGGCTGCGGCGCGGCTTCCGGCAGTGGATCGACCGCGAACGTGGCAACCTCGACATCCGCCGCGTAACCACAGGCGTCGCACGTCACGAAGGCCGCCTCGCCCTCGGCGTGGGGGAGGAGGAACTCAACGTTCTCGCCGCCGCCCATCGCGCCTGCGTCCGCCTCAACCGCGATCGCATCCAGCCCGACGCGCGCGAAAATCCGCTCATACGCCGCGCGCATCTGCTCGAAAAAGCGGTCGAGGTCGGCGGCGTCGACGTGCATCGAGTACGCGTCCTTCATGGTGAACTCGCGCAGGCGGATCAATCCCCCGCGCGGGCGCGGCTCGTTGCGATATTTGGTCTGGATCTGGTAGATGTGCTGCGGAAGCTGTTTGTAGCTGTCGATCTCGCGCGCCGCCAGGACCGCAACAACGTCCTCATGCGTCGCGCCGAGGGCATAGTCGCGCCCCGCCTCGCTGGTGAAAGTTTGCAGCGCGGAGCCGAAAATCTCCCAGCGCCCGGTCATCTGCCAGACTTCCGCCGGTTGCACGAACGGCAGGCGTACTTCCTGCCCGCCCAGCGCGTCCATTTCCTCGCGCAGAATCGCCTCGATCCGCCGGATCACGCGCCAGCCCAGCGGCATCAGCGCGTAAATCCCGGCGGCCAACGGGCGGACCAGCCCGGCGCGCACGGCAAGCTGGTGGCTGACAAGCTCTGCCTCTGCCGGAGCGTCGCGCAGGGTTCGGGTAAACAGTTCGCTCAGTCGCATGGCGCACTCCTTTGCGTTAGGGCAGATGGGGCAGCGGTCGGTCCCTGACGGGCGGCCGCGCGCCACCCGCCAGAAACAAAAAAACCGGCGTCGGGAAGTGTCCGAACGCCGGTGCGTACCCGGTTGCCGCTGCTATCCGGCCCCAGGCGTCACCTGACAGACGCTCCCCGCAGGGTGGCGCTGCTATGGACGCTCGTAGGGATGGGGCCGTGCAGATGCGTAATCATGCCCATCATGCTACGCAAAATTCAGCCCCTTGTCAACAGTCGGGCCGGTACGCGCCGGTTCTGCTACGATCGACCTGGACATTGCAGGAGAGCACCCACCATGACCCCCACCTTGCCGCCGGACAACGCACAGCAGATCGTCCGCGCGTTCAACGACGCGCTCAACGCCCGAGATCTTGACGGAATGATGCGCTGCTTGAGTGAGGATACGGTCTTCGAGAACACTGCGCCGCCGCCCGACGGCACCCGTTACGAAGGGAAAGCGGCCGTCCGCGCATTCTGGGAGCAATTCTTCGCCAGCGCGCCGGAGACGCGCATCGACATCGAGGAACTTGTCAGCATGGGCGATCGCAGCGTCATGCGCTGGGTGTATCGCTGGACCGGCGCGGCGGGCGTCTCCGGTCACATTCGCGGGATCGACCTCTACACCGTGCGCGACGGATTGATCGCGGCGAAGCTCTCGTACGTCAAGGGCTGACGCAGCTACCCGACCGGTTCTTCGGTCGCGTCCTCGGTCGCTTCGTCCGTCACGTCCTCAGTTATATCCCCGGCCGCGTCAGATGGTGGCGCGCTGGCTCCCGCCTCGACGGGCAGCACCACGCGGAAACCGACCGTCGCGTAACCGTCCTGCGGATTGCGGTGCGCCCGCGAGGTCGCTGCCATCAGCGGCGCCGGGTCGCTCCACGAGCCGCCGCGCACCACGCGCAACGTGCCCTCAGCCGGACCCGGCGGGTCGAGCGCGCCGTCTTCGAGCGAGGCGTAATACGTATCGTCGGCCCAGTCGGCGGTCCACTCCCACACGCTACCCGCAAGATCGAGCGCGCCGGTCCACGAGGCGCCGCTACTGCGCACGCCCGCGCCAACCGGCTGGAGCCCGCCGCAGCCTTCCATGTTCGCCAGCTCG
>CBINGT010000184.1:0-7230 GCA_966250245.1 uncultured Anaerolineae bacterium | reverse complement strand
CGGGCCGAGCGCGCTGGCGATCCTGCTGAGCGAGCGGGTGCTGCGGGCGTATCTAAGCGAGGGGGGAGCGTGATGGGGCGCGGTCGCTGGCTGGTGCTGCTTGTGCTCGCGGTCCTGATCGCGGGTTGCGCCGACGAGTCGTCCCAGGCGCCGGACGATCCCCCGATTCTGGTTGGCTTCGACAGCCTGCCCAAGCAGGTCGCCACCGTCGCCATGACGCCGACGCCCAGCCCTGTGCTGGTCGGCCTGCCGAGCGCGGCGGATTTCCAGCAGCCGACCGCAACGCCCGCGCCGCCTCAGCCCACGCCAACCCTGACGCCCTATGTCGGCATCTTCCTCGGCCGTCCGACATCCGAGAGCGGCGAGGCGCTAGCCGACGACATTCCAACGATCGCGCCGTTTGTGGTTGGGCCGATGGGTAGTTCGTCGGTCGGCGGCTTGATCGGAGACGCGACGATTGATTGCCCCATCCAACCTGCGCCGGTCTTCGCGCCAGCGTTCGCGGCGGATCCGGCGCTGCAGGAGCGGCTCGGTTGCCCGGTAACCGCCGGGGCGGGGGAGCAGATGGCCGCGCAGCCGTTCGAGCGCGGGACGCTCTACTGGCGGCAGAACCGGCAGATTTACGCCCTGGCAAGCAGTGGGCAGTTCTGGATGGTGCCGGACACGTGGAATGAGGGCATGCCGCCCGACGATCCGGCGTTCAGCGCGCCCGCCGGGCTGGTACAGCCGATTCGCGGGTTTGGGTTGGTGTGGCGGACCAATCAGGTGATCCGCGAGGCTGTTGGCTGGGGCACGATGGGCGAAACGCTGATCAGCGGCTTCTGGCAAGACTTCGAGCGCGGCGCAATGCTCCAGGGGCTAAACGGCCAGGTCGTCGCGATCTTCACCGCCGAGGGGCAACATTCCGGCCCACTGGCGCGCTGACGTACGCTACAGGCGGCGATCGCCGAGGACCGGGAACATCTGCCGCACCTCTTTGACACGATCCAGATCGATCGTGACCGTGTAAACGCCTTCCGGCTCGCCGACTTCGAGCACCACTTCACCCCAGGGATCCACGATCATCGAGTGGCCGAAGAAGCGCGTGCCGGTTTCTTCATCCTCGCCGGTGCGGTTGACTGCAATCATATAGCATTGGTTTTCGATGGCACGCGCGCGCAGCAGCGTGCGGTAGTGCTCGAGGCGCGGGTTCGGCCACGCGCACGGGACGATCACGACTTCGGCGCCGTCGTCGGCGTAGCGGCGGAACAGCTCGGGGAAGCGCAGATCGTAGCAGATCGCGAAGCCGGTCCGGCCCCAGGGCATGTCGAGCGCCAGCGGCGCCTGTCCGGATGTAATCCACCGATCTTCACCGGATTGCTTGAATAGGTGGATTTTGCGATACGCGCCCAGGATCCCGCTCACCGGAGACACTACCGCCACCGTGTTGAAGACGCCCATCCCGCGCTTTTCGTAGTTCGAGCCGAGGATGTGCAGGTTATGCTGGCGGGCAAGCGCCGCGACCTGCGCGAATAACCCGCCGCTGAGGCTGCTGGCGATCTCCTGGTTGCGCTCGAAGGCGTCGCCCGCCTCCCACAACTCCGGCAGCACAAGCACCTCGCCGCCTTGCTGCGCGGCGCGCTCGGTGAGTTCCTGCATAGTCATCCAGTTGATCCGCGGCTGTCCCCGACGGACGTTCATTTGCCCCAGCGACACGGTGAGTGTGGTCATTCCGGTGTCCTTTCCAGGAAGGGCGACCCTTCCAAAAAAGAGCTGTTAGCGATTGGCCATTTGCGATTAGCAGAGGACGGACGCGGCGGTCTTGGCGTGAGTTTCGTTTCGTATGTTGGCTAACCGCTAGCCGCGAACTGCTAACCGCTTAGACAGCAGAATGCTCTCGCCAGAACTCGATCGCCGCGCTGACCGCTTCTTCTGTGGTAAGGCGCGATGTGTCGAGCGTGGTGAGTCCGAGCGTGGTGACGGCGTGCTCGCGCTTCAGACGGCTGAGCATCGTCGCGCGGTTGTATGGGTTGTGGAACCACGCGCCGCGCGCCGCGTGCAGCCGTCGAAGCTGCTCGTTGAGCGGGCACGTCAGGCACAGGATCACGCCCGACTCGGCCAGGCGGGTGCGATTCGTTTCTTCGAGCATGGCTGTGCCGGGGATGATCAGGACGGATTGGCGGCGCAGGGCGAGGTCACCGATGGCGGCTGCTTCGAGCGCTTTGAGGCGCGCCTCGCCGAACAGCGCGCGGATTTCGTCCGCAGGCTGTCCCTCGCGCGTCATGATCTCCGTCTCAAGGTCGAAGACCTCAACCCCCAGGCGTTGGCCGATCATTCGCCCTATTGTAGTCTTGCCGACCCCTTTCGGGCCAGTCAGGATCAGGTTGAAGTAGGGGGCGCCGTCGTAGATCGTCATCGCGCGATATGTCCGTTACGCCAGCCGGGATACCACTGGTCGAGCAGGGGCAGCAGCTCGCGCAGGTCCGAGATGATCCCGTCCGGCTGGATGTCCACATCCGGCGGGATCTGCCCGCCGTTCGAGCGCCACACCGCGCGCATTCCCGCGCTTTGCGCGCCGAGGATATCTGCGTGCAGGTGGTCGCCCACGTAGATCGCCTGCTCCGCCGTCACGCCGAGCCGATCCAGCCCGACCTGGAAGATGCGCGGGTCCGGCTTGAGATACCCTGCGTCGATCGCGGAAATACGGCACGCCGGGAAGTAGTCGAGGATGCGGACGTGAATCAACTCGCGATCGCGTACGGTCATAGACTGCGACGCGTTCGTGATGATCCCCAGCGCCAGGCCGTGCGCGCGCAGCGTTTCGAGCACTTCGGGCACTTCAGGATAGATCGTCAGGTTGGCGTTCGGCTGCCAGTCATACGCCTCGTCCAGCAGTTCCGCCGTCAGATGCGCCTCGGGCACGCCGCACTTCACGAGCGCGCTCCGCAGCACGCGCATGTGATCGACTGGCACGAGTGTGCGATTCGCTTCGGCCCACGCTTCGTTCATTTCTTCGATGAAGCACGCCTGCACGTCTTCGGGCGTCATGCCATCCCACGGCTGCACGCGCTCGCCGATGACCCGGTAGAGCGTCGCGAACCGGCGCGCGACTTCTTCTTCCCACGGGCCGGTGGTTTCCCAGTCGATGAGGGTGTTGTCCAGGTCGAATAGAACCGCTTTCAGCATGGTGCAATCTTTCCTTCAAATGTGTGCCTGTGCGACTGTAGCATACCGGCGCGGAAGGATCAATGGCCGGTTGATGCCTCGCCGAGCATCGCCCGGTAAACGGCGACGGTCTGCTCGGCGACCTGCTGTTGGGTGAAGCATTCGAGCACGCGCGCCCGGCCGCGCTCGGCCAGTTCTTGGCGCAGCGCGGAGTCGTCCAGCAGGCGGCGCAGGTGCTCCGCCAGGGCCGCGCGGTCGCCCTCGGGGAAGATCAGCCCGGCGTCGCCGATCACGTCCGGGATCGCGCCGCTCGACGAGCCAACGACTGGCACGCCGCACGCCATCGCCTCGATGATGACCCGCCCGAACTGTTCCTTCCAGTTGGGCCACGTCAGCGAGGGGATCGCCAGCGCGTCGATCGACTGGTAAAACGCGGGCATCTGCGTCGAGGGGCGCGCCTCGATGCTGATGTTGCTTCCGATGCCAAGCTGCTCCGCCAGGGCAAGCAGCGCGCCCCGCTCAGGACCATCCCCGACAATCGCCAACTGCCACCGCTCACGGGGAAGCTGCGCCAGCGCGTGGAGCAGGTCGGCGCCGCCTTTTTCCTCGCGCAAGCGTCCGACGAAGCCGACCGTGAACCGTTCATGCTCGCGCGGGGCAGCGGGCGGAGCGAACAGCACCGGATCGACCCCGAACTGCGGGATGACGGTCAGCGGACCGCGATAGCCCTTCGCGCGCCAGACGTCCGCCGCGCTCTGCGTGCCCGTGATGGCGTGATCGACCGTCCGCAGGACCCACCGCTCAAACCACGCGATGGGCGGCGGATAGCGGCGCAGGATGTTCTGCCAGCTAAAGAACAGCGTTCGCGCGCCGCTGCGCCGGGCGTGCCACAGCGCATGCCACGTGGCGAGGTTGTACGGCTCCTCGTCGATGTGGACGATGTCTGGCCGGAAGGCGCGCACCTCTTGCTCGAAGCGTGGGTAGTAGTGGATGTGAAAATGCCCGTTGAAGCGGATCGGCGTGACGCGCAGATCGTAGCCTTCGACGTGGGCGCGCTCCAACACCAATTCCCCACGATCGTCGCGCCAGCTTGGCGGGACGAGCACGCGCAGGTCGACGCCGGGCAGGCGCGCCATTTCTTCCAGCTTGCGCTGGTACGCGCCGACGACGCACGCTTTCGACAGCATCAACACCCGCATACGCAGCAGGCTCCTACAGCGGCAGCGGCCCGCGCGCGAGCCGCTGCCAGGATAGTCAGCAGAACCACGATGCACCGGGCGGAGCTTGCTCCGGCCCTTACGCGACAGCAGACGTCAGACGGTTGATTCCAGCGAATCGATCGTCCGCTCGATCAAATCTACCGCCTCGCCGAGCGTGCCCGCGTCAAACGCGAAGCGCGCGCCTGCCGTTTCGAACAGGGTGGGCAGGTCCGCCGTGCCGCCGAGCGCCAGCGCCCGCCGGTACGCGGCGACCGCGCCCGCCTGATCCGACAGCGCGTTTCGCCACACCTGCACCGCGCCCAACTGCGCCAGCCCGTACTCGACATAGTAGAACGGCAGGCGGTGGATATGATGCTTGCGGTGCCAGCCGTTGCGCTTATCCGGTTCCAGGCCGGTGTAGTCAATGCCCACCATGAAGCGATCCCACAGCGCGGCCCATTGCTCGTCGCAGTTGTCCGGGTCGAGCGCGGCATCCACGTTCTCGTAGACCCAGTGCTGGAAGGCGTCTACCACAGCCATGTACGGCCAGAAAAGGATGATCTTTTCCAGGTGCGCGATGCGATCGCGGGCGGCTTCTTCCGGCGTGTAGAACCCGCCTTCGTCCTTCGTCAGATAGGGCGCGGCGAGCAGTTCCATGCTCATCGACGCGACCTCGGCGAACTCCATCGGAATCACGCGCTGGTGGTAGAGGGGCTGGTTGAAGCTCTCGAACGCGTGAAAGGCGTGGCCCGATTCGTGGAGCAAGGTGCGGACGTTGTCTCGCACCCCGACCGCATTCATGAAAATAAAGTCGCGCTTGCTGGCTTCGAGCGTACTGGAATACGCGCCGGGGCCTTTGCCGGGGCGGTTTTCCAGATCGAGCAGGCCCTCGCGGCGCATGGTGGCGTAGTACTCAGCAAGCGCCGGATCGACGCGGCGGAAGATCTCCTCGCCCTTTTCCTCAAGCTCCTGCACCGTCTCGAACGGCTTCAGGGCAGGGCGGCCCAGTGGATCGACCGCCAGATCCCACGGGCGGAGCGACTCCACGCCGAGCCGCGCGCACCGCCGCTCGTACACCCGCTTCGCCGCTGGAACGACCACTTCCTCGATAGCTGCGTGGAAGGTGTAGCAGTCTTCGGGCGTGTAGCTGAAGCGCAGAAGCTGGCGCCAGCGATAGTCGCGGAAGCTGCTGAAGCCGGCGTTTTCTGCGATCTTCTGGCGCAATGGCAGGTATTCGCGCCACAGCGCATTGATCGCGTCACGGTCGGCTAGCTGGCGCTGCGATACCTTGCGCCACGCGGCCTCGCGCACCTCGCGCCGGTTGTCAAATTGTAGGCGTTCGGCCTGCAGGAGCGTCAGCGTTTCGCCTTCCCATTCGATCGTCTGCGTACCGAGGATGCGATTCAGCCGCGATGAGATTTTCTGTTCCTCGGTTAACAGCGACAGGTTCTCGGCGCGGAATAGCTCGGCCTCGGCACGCATGTTGCGCAGCGGGATCTCGAAGCCTTCCGGCTCCAGGCCGCTGTCGAGCAGGCGCCGCTTGAGCTCCTGGTTGGCGGCTTCGGTGTTTGGGTAGATGTCGCTGATGAATGCATGGAAGCGTGCTTCGGCGTCCTGATCGGTCGTATTGAGCGTGGTGTCGATGTACAGGCGCGCGTATGCCTCGTCGATCAGCTCGTTCAGGCGCGACCAATCCGCGAGCCATGCGTCGACCGTCTCAGCGTTCAGCGGGTGTTCATTCAACTCGCCGAACAGCGGTGCGATCTCATCCCAGGAAAGGGTCATGAAGTCCTGTACGGTGGCAGGGAAAGACTGTGTCATGAGGGTTGCCTTTCGGAATGAAAGCAATTAGCTGTCAGCGGTTAGCAGCTAGCTTAGAGCCGAAAACAGGCGCAGCGCTCAGAGGCAGTCTGTCATTCCTGGGTGGCTAACCGCTAATCGCCAAATGCTAATGGCTGCTTCTCAATCGAGGCTTAGATTGTACACCTCACGCCGATTCCAGCCAGAAGCCTCGGCGACGGCGCGCGCGGCGCTGCTACGCGGCTCGCCTTGCGCCAGCCGGTCCGCCAGAGCGCGGCGGACGCGTTGCTCGTCCCACGGCTCGCTGCTGTCGTTCTCGACCGCTCCGCCGAACAGCAGCGTGATCTCGCCGCGCGGTTCGTTCTCGCGGAAGTGGTCGATGAGCTTGCTGATGGTGCCGCGCTGGAAGTCCTCGTGCAGCTTGCTCAGCTCACGCGCGACAACCGCCGGACGGTCCCCTAACACGTCGCGCGCCGCTTCGAGCGTCGCCACCAGACGATTCGGGCTTTCGTAGGCGATCAGTGTGGCGCGCAGCGGCGCAAGTTCTTGCAAGGCGGCGCGCAGCGCGGCGGCTTTGCGCGGCAGAAACCCGACGAACAAGAAGCGGTCGGTCGGCAGGCCGGACGCCACCAGCGCAGCGGTCACCGCGGACGGACCCGGCAGCGGCACGACCGGGATACCCCGCGCCAGCGCTTCCTGAATCAACTCGTAACCGGGGTCGGAAATGCCGGGCGTCCCCGCGTCAGACACAAGCGCCACGTCACCGAGCGCCAGCGCGTCGAAGATCGCGTCGAGCTTCGCCAGCTTGTTGTGCTCGTGATAGCTGGTGAGCGGCGTGCTGATCTCGTAGCGGGATAGCAGCTTGCGCGTGGTGCGCGTGTCCTCGGCGGCGATCAGGCTGGCTTCGCGCAGGATGCGCAACGCCCGCAGTGTGATGTCTTCCAGATTGCCGATCGGAGTCGGCACGATGTACAGCGTCCCCATCGGCGCGAGGTCCTTTCGGGTGGGGTTGTTAGGCGTGCGCTGAGTCCCGGCTGAACTGCGTTTCATACAGCCGGGCGTACAAGCCGCCGAGCGCCAGCAGCTC